>DASRIN010000198.1:0-7266 GCA_035649975.1 Gemmatimonadales bacterium | reverse complement strand
GCCAAGGCCAAGGAGCTGCGCCCGTTCGCGGAAAAGCTCATTACCCTGGCCCGCCGGGGTGATCTCCACGCCCGGCGGCTGGTCGAGCGACGGATCAAGGACCGGGAGACGCTGAGCCGGTTGTTCGCCGAGATCGGACCGCGCTTCGCCGCGCGCCCCGGCGGTTACACTAGAATTCTCAAGCTGGGCCACCGGCCCGGTGACGGCGCCGACGTCGCGCGGATCGAGCTCCTTGCCGAGTAGCGGGCGGTGCTCACCGGTTACGGCGCAAAATGAAAGGGGACCTTCGGGTCCCCTTTTTTTGAAGCCGCGCGCCGACCGAAGCGGTGAATCAGCTGGCCTTCTTGATCCGATTACTCTTCAGGCACTGCGTGCACACCCGGATCCGCTTGGGGGCACCATCCACCAGAACGCGCACCGTCTGCAGATTGGGATACCAACGCCGCTTGGTTCGGTTGTTGGCGTGACTCACGCTGTTGCCGGTGACCGGCCCCTTGGCGCATACTGCGCAAACCCGTGCCATAAGCTCCATCCTTCGATCAGACTCGATACGGCCGGCGATTCCGCTCGCCGAAAAGCCCGTAAACCTAACCAATGGCAGCCGATGAGACAACCGCCACTGCAGGCGAATCATGCCTAAAGCGCTCATTACCGGCGTGACCGGCCAGGATGGCTCCTACCTCGCCGAGCTGCTCCTCTCCAAGGGGTACCAGGTGGTCGGAGTTGTCCGCCGGACCAGCCATCACAGTTACGAGCGGATCGAGCACCTCCTCGACCGCATTGAAGTCGTGGCTGCCGATCTGCTGGACCAGCACTCGCTCACCGTAGTGCTCCAGGACACCCGCCCGGACGAGGTCTACAACCTGGCGGCGCAGTCCTACGTGCCGACTTCCTGGACCCAGCCGGTGCTCACCGGAGAGTTCACCGCGCTTGGAGTCACCAGAATTCTGGAAGCCATCCGACTGGTGCATCCTGCCGCCAAGTTTTACCAGGCCAGCTCCTCCGAGATGTTCGGCCGGGTGAGCGAGACGCCCCAGCGGGAGACCACGTCATTCTATCCCCGGTCACCGTATGGCGTAGCCAAGGTCTATGGCCACTGGATCACGGTGAACTATCGCGAGTCCTACAACTTGTTTGCGGTCAGCGGCATTCTCTTCAACCACGAGTCCCCTCGGCGGGGGATCGAGTTTGTCACCCGCAAGGTTACGGACGGAGTGGCTCGGATCAAGCTGGGTATGGCGAGGGAGCTCCGGCTGGGGAATCTGGATGCCCGCCGCGATTGGGGGTTCGCCGGCGACTACGTCGACGCCATGTGGCGGATGCTGCAACAGCCTCAGGCGGAGGACTACGTCGTTGGGACCGGCGTCACCCGTAGCGTGCGCGAGCTGGTCGAGGCTGCCTTTGGGCACGTTGGACTGGACTGGAAGAAGTATGTAAAGACTGACCCGAAGTATGTCCGTCCGGCCGAGGTGGACATGCTCCAGGCTGATCCATCGAAGGCGCGCCGGGAGCTCGGCTGGAGTCCCCGGGTCAGCTTTTCTGAATTGGTGGCCATGATGGTGGACGCCGACCTCGAGCGCTTGAGCGGCCGAGCCTGAGACAGCCAGCTGCCATGAGAGTGCTGGTGACCGGGGCGGACGGGTTCGTCGGCCGTCATATGGTCGAACGGCTGGTGGAAAGAGGGCACGAGGTGATTGCGGCCTGCCGCCCCGGCGCGGAAACGCAACGCCTCTTCGAGCGCTGGCGGGGAATTGCTCGAACTGTGCCCTTCGAGCTCACCGATGACGCCTCGATTCGGGCGGCACTCGGTGGAGACCCCGACGCGGTGGTGCACCTCGCGGCCGTCGCCTCGGTGCGGGAGGCTCGAGAGGACCCCGGTCGAGCCTGGGTCATAAACGCCGCCGGGACAGCCCGGCTGGTGGACGCGATGCTGGCCGCCCGGACAGGCAAGGTGGATCCACTCATTTTGGTGGTCTCCAGTGCCGAGGTATACGGGAGTGGACCGGCTGGCGCGAGGACCGAGAAGGACTCGCCTTGCCCCCGGTCGCCCTACGCCGCCAGTAAGCTGGGCGCGGAAGTGGCGGCTCTCGAAGCCTGGCGGCGCGCTGGGCTTCGGGTGGTAATCGTACGCCCATTCACCCACACAGGTCCGGGCCAGCGGCCCCCTTATGTTGTCCCATCTTTCATCGAGCGGCTCCTCGCGGCGAAGGCAGGTGGGGTGAGCCAGGTATCCGTCGGTAACCTGGACCCGGTGCGAGATCTGCTCGACGTGCGGGACGTGGTGAATGCCTATCTTGCGCTGCTGACCCGTGGCGAGGCGGGAGAGACATACAACGTCTGCCGAGGAGAAGGAGTCACTCTGCGCCAGCTCTTCGAGCGCACCGCCCGGCTGGTCGGTATAGAGGCCCAGGCGGTGCCTGATCCCGCCTTGCAACGAGCCGGAGACATTCCGTACCTGGTTGGCGACCCGGCCAAGCTGCTGCGGACGACCGGGTGGTCCCCAGCCATCAACCTGGAGCAAACTCTGCGGGACATGGTGGATGCCCAAGCGCACTGACCTCTCGACCATCCTCCTCATTGGCTCCGGCCCGATCGTGATAGGGCAGGGCGCGGAGTTCGACTACTCCGGTACCCAGGCGGTGCGAGCACTCAAGGAGGAGGGATACCGGGTCGTCCTGGTCAATTCCAATCCCGCGACCATCATGACCGATCCGGAGCTGGCCGATCGCACCTACATCGAGCCGGTGACGCCGGAGTGGGTGGCCAAGGTTATCGAGCGCGAGCGTCCAGACGCCCTGCTGCCCACCATGGGCGGGCAGACGGCGCTGAACGTGGCGATGGCACTGCAACGCGACGGGACACTCGAGCGGTACGGAGTGGAGCTGATCGGCGCCAACGAGCGAGCCATCCGGCTGGCTGAAGATCGAGAGGAGTTTTCTCGGGCGATGGGGCGGATCGGGCTGGCTACGCCCGAAGGCCGGACAGTTCACAGTGTCGAGGACGCCCTCCGGGCGGTGGAGCACACCGGATATCCCTCCATCCTCAGACCGTCGTTCACGCTGGGCGGCACCGGAGGCGGAATCGCCTACAACCGGGAGGAGTTCGAGCTGCTCATCCGCCGCGGACTGGAGCTGTCGCCGGTGGGCTCGGTGCTGGTCGAGCGCAGCATCATCGGATGGAAGGAGTTCGAGCTGGAGGTGATGCGGGACGGGGCAGACAACGTGGTAATCGTATGCTCCATCGAGAATGTCGATCCGATGGGCGTGCATACCGGCGATTCCATCACCGTCGCTCCCGCGATGACCCTGACCGATCGCGAGTATCAGACCATGCGGGATGCCGCCATCCGGATCATTCGCGAAATCGGCGTGGCCGCGGGTGGGTGCAACATCCAATTCGCAGTGAGCCCCACGACCGGAGAGCAGCTGGTCATCGAAATGAACCCGCGGGTCTCCCGCTCGTCAGCACTGGCCTCCAAAGCCACGGGATTTCCGATCGCCAGAATTGGGACCAAGGTGGCGGTCGGGTATCGTCTCGACGAGCTGCCCAACGACATCACCCGGACTACGCCGGCCTCGTTCGAGCCGGTGCTCGACTACGTGGTGGTGAAGATTCCTCGCTTTGCCTTCGAGAAGTTTCCCGCGGCGGATCCCACCCTGACAACCCAGATGAAGTCAGTCGGCGAGGTCATGGCCATCGGCCGGACCTTCAAGGAGGCCTTCCAGAAGGGGCTGCGGGGTCTCGAAATCGATCGCAGCGGCTGGGTTAAGGGCGACACCCCGGCGGATGACCGGCTGCAAGACACCAGCTCCGAGGCGGTGCTCGCCGCTCTTCGCACGCCGACGCCGGAGCGGATCTTTCAGATCAAGTATGCCCTCGAACTGGGCCTTGGGGTTGACGCCATTGCCGAGCGCACTGGAATCGATCCCTGGTTTTTGTATCAGATGAGCGAGCTGCTGGAAGCGGAGGGGGCATGGCAGCGGGGCAGTGCAGCCGCTGGGCAGCGCGGCAGGAATGACGATGGCTTGGACCGGGCTCGGCTACTCCGAATGAAGCGGCTCGGATTCTCGGACCGGCAGCTGGCTGACCTGCACGGGACTACCGAGGCGGCAATCCGGGCCGAGCGGCACCGACTGGCGATCAGGCCCGCATACAAGACGGTGGACACCTGCGCGGGAGAGTTTCCGTCTTCGACCCCGTATCTCTACTCCTCCTACGATGAGGAGAACGAGGCCCGAGCCATTGGCGGACAAACTGTTGTCATCCTGGGGAGCGGCCCCAACCGCATCGGACAGGGGATCGAATTCGACTATTGCTGCGTGCGGGCGGCGATGACCTTTCGAGAAATGGGTTACCGCACTGTGATGGTGAACTCCAATCCGGAAACGGTGTCGACCGACTTCGATATCTCCGACGCACTCTACTTCGAGCCGCTAACCTTGGAGGACGTGCTCGAGATCGTGGCGGTAGAGCAACCAATTGGCGTGGTGGTGCAGCTCGGCGGCCAGACGCCCCTCCGCTTGGCGCGAGGGCTGGAGCAGGCCGGCGTCCCGATCCTGGGGACCTCCCCGGAGGCGATCGACCGGGCAGAAGATCGAGGGCGGTTTGAGGCGATCACCCGGGATCTGGGGGTGACCCAACCGCCCAATGGAGTGGCTCACTCAGTCGAGGAGGCGGTCGCGGTTGCGGCACGGGTGGGGTATCCGGTACTGGTCCGCCCTTCGTACGTGCTGGGTGGGCGTGCCATGGAAATCGTGTACGACGACGCCTCGCTCCGAAGCTACTTCGTGCGAGCCGCTCGGGTGGCGCCGGGGCACCCGGTGCTCATCGACAGCTTTCTGGAAGACGCCTTCGAGGCGGATGTCGACGCCATTGCCGACGGCACCCGGTGCGTCATCGGCGGGGTCATGCAGCATATCGAAGACGCCGGCATTCATTCCGGTGACTCGGCATGCGTGCTCCCGCCGTACCTGATTGCCGATCAGCAGGTGGAGGAGATGCGGCAATATACCCGCGCCTTCGCCGAACGTCTGGGCGTGGTCGGACTGTTGAACGTGCAGTTCGCCATAAAGAACGGTGTGGTCTACGTGCTGGAGGTGAATCCCCGCGGCTCCCGCACTGTGCCGTTTGTGTCCAAGACGACCGGCGTCCCGCTGGCCAGCCTGGCTGCCGCCGTCATGATCGGCAAGACCCTGGAGGAGCTCGGCCTGCCTGACGATGTGCTCCAGCCCTATGTGGCAGTCAAGGAGGCAGTCTTTCCTTTCAGCAAGCTGCACGGGGTGGATCTCATTCTGGGGCCGGAAATGCGCTCGACCGGCGAAGTCATGGGAATCGCCGACTCGTTCGGGATGGCTTTTGCCAAGGCGCAGATCTCGGCCGACGGTGCCCTGCCGCTGGACGGGACGGTGTTCGTCACCGTCAACGACCACGACAAGGCCAACGTGGTCCCGATCGCCCGCCGGTTTCACGCTCTCGGGTTCCGGATCCGCGGTACCGAAGGCACTGCTCGGTACTTGCGGGCCCGCGGCATCCCGACCGAGCGGGTGCTCAAGGTTTACGAGGGGCGGCCGAACGCCATCGATCTGCTGGTCTCCGGACAGATTCAGCTGCTCATCAACACGCCACTAGGCAAATTGACCCAGCAGGATGACTACGCTATTCGCCAGGCGGCTCTGCAGCATCGGATTCCCTACACCACTACTCTCTCTGCCGCTTCGGCCGCCTGTGACGCAATCATCGCCATGCGCAGCCGTGCCGGAGAGGTGCGGCCGCTCCAGGAGTGGCATGCTATGGCCCGGGAGATGTCGCCGGAGTGGACCGGGTGACTGCGCGAGCCCCTGATTTCATCGCGGCATTGCGGGAGCGGGTAGAAGGCACGGTTCGGGAGGGAGAATCCCTGGGCCGTTATTCCACCTACCGGATCGGTGGCCCCGCCACGGTGCTGCTTCCCAAGACCGGCGAAGATGTCGGGCAGGCCCTCAAGCTCGCGCACGAAACAGGTGTCCCCTCCTTCGCCCTTGGACTCGGATCTAACATTCTCCTGCCCGATGAGGGACTGGACGCTCTGGTCATTCGGATGGGGAAGGGGCTCGACCGGATCCATCGAGAAGGTGACATCTGGACGGTGGGCGCCGGCCTGCCGGCTCCACTCGCTGCTCGACGGACCGCGGAGGCAGGCTTTGCCGGATTACACATCTTCGTGGGGGTACCGGGCACCGTAGGCGGCGGGGTGTATATGAATGCCGGGTGTCATGGCGGCGATTGGTCGGAGGTGGTCCAGCAGGTCACAGTGGTGGATCGTTCGGGCCGGGACAGCGTTCTGCCCCGGAAGGAGATTCCGTTCAGCTACCGCCGCAGCGGACTGGAAGGGAGAATCGTCCTGGAGACCACGGTCGCACTGCGGCCCGAGGAACCGCATCGGCTGGAGGAGGCGGTGGCCGAAATGTTCGAATGGCGGCAGCAGGGCACGCCGTTCAACCAGCCGTGCTGCGGCAGCGTCTTCAAGAATCCCGCCGGTCCCAGCTGGAAACGGGAGGACGGTCCCCGCACCGCCGGACAGCTGATCGAGGCTGCCGGTCTAAAGGGCTTCTCGCTTGGCGGAGCGCAGGTCTCGCCCATGCACGCCAATTACTTCGTCAACACCGGAGAAGCCAAGGCCGCTGAGGTGAGGCGGCTGATCGAGCACGTCCAGCGCGTGGTTGCCGAGCGCTTCGGGGTGAAGCTTGAGCCGGAAGTAAAGCTGATTGGAAGCACGGGAGAGTATCTCAACGAGAAGGAATCGTAAGCCGAAAGCTATGACTGACTACTTCGTTCACGAATCGTCCTACGTCGATGAGGGTGCCAGAATCGGTGCCGGCAGCAAGATCTGGCATTTCTGCCATGTCATGGCCGGGGCCGTCATCGGGGAGCGCTGCAATCTGGGCCAGAACGTGGTGGTCATGTCGGGCAGCCGGCTGGGGCGGAACGTGAAGGTGCAGAACAACGTCTCCATCTATGAAGGAGTCGTCCTGGAGGACGACGTGTTCTGTGGTCCCAGCTGCGTCTTCACCAACGTGGTAAACCCCCGAAGCCATGTTTCTCGGAAGTCCGAATACCAGCGCACCTTGGTTCGGCGGGGGGCATCCATAGGGGCCAATGCCACCATCCTCTGCGGCATCACCCTGGGCGAGTACAGCTTCATCGGGGCAGGCGCGGTGGTTCGGAGCGATGTCCCCCCGTTTGCCCTGATGGTGGGAGTGCCTGCTCGCAGGGTGGGCTGGATGTGCC
>DASRIN010000197.1:0-3784 GCA_035649975.1 Gemmatimonadales bacterium | reverse complement strand
GAGTCCCCTTCCGAGAGGGCGGTCTCTTCCAGACGAGGCCGACGCACAATCTCTCGGTTCAGCTCCACCACGACCGTTCGGGGGTCGAGGTTGAGCTGGCGAAGCAGATCGGCGATAGTCGCGGGGCCCGGCACCAGCCTCGGCTCGCCGTTCACCACTACATGAAGCTCGGTCATTGATTTTCCGTCCAGGCCTCGAGCATCGCCAGCGTCGCTGCGGCCGGATCAGGTGCGTGCCACAGTGCGCGGATAGCCGCCACACCGTAGGCGCCGGCGGACCGGACCTCTCGGGCTCGAGCCGGGGTGATTCCTCCGATTGCGATCACCGGCACCCCCTGCGCGGCGGCTTCGCCGACCAACCCGAGTCCGGCGGCCGGACGATCCGGATGAGACTCGGATTCATAGATCGTTCCAACCACCAGAAAGTCGGCTCCGGCCTGCACCGCATGAACTGCCTCCTCCCGGCTATGAACCGAGCACCCGATCCACCCGTGGGTCAGCACCAGCCGAGCGTCTGCCGGAGTCAGGTCATGCACCCCCAGCTGAACGCCCTGGGCACCGGCCGCCGCCGCAATGTCGCTGCGTTCACTCACGATTACCGCCGCCTCCGGTGGCCGGGCCAGGGCCACCAGCCGAAGCGCTGCGGCGGCAAGCGTGGCAGCACTCTGCCCCCGCGCGCGCGCGTGCAAGGCCACGGCGGGTCCGGCCGCGGCAATGGCGGCGGCCCGGATTCCAAAGTCGGGCTGCTCGAGGATGGCAGGGTCGGTGTACGCGTGAACTCTAGGAAGTGGTCTCATGCCAGTTGCTGGCCCGTCGCGATGCCCCGGCCGCGCACCCACGCGGCAACCGGGATGCGAGTCCGCCCGGCAGGTTGGACCTCTCGCAGAGCCAGTGCACCGCGACCAGCCGCGACGACCAGCCGCTCTCCGGCAGCGAGCACAGATCCTGGCTCCCCTGTGCCCGGGACCTCTGTGGCACCGAAGAGCTTGACCACGCATCCATTCAGCATGGTCCAGGCGCCCGGCGAGGGATCGAAGGCCCGGACCTGCCGCTCGAGCGTACCCGCATCCCGTTCCCAGGCCAGCCGAGCCATGTCCCGATCGATCTTTGGAGCGTAGGTGGCCCGGCTGGGATCCTGGGGTTGGGCTCGCGCGAGACCGCCGGCGATCAACGAGAGCGCCTCGACCAGTGCTGCCCCTCCGAGGTCCGCCAGGCGGGCAGTGAGACTACCTGAGGTCTCGTCGGGAGCCACTGGGGTGGTCAGACGGTGGAGCACCGGCCCGCTGTCCAGACCTTCCTCCATCTGCATGATGCTGATCCCGGTCTCTGGTTCACCTCGCAGAATAGCGTGCTGGATCGGGGCTGCTCCCCGGAAACGGGGCAGCAAGGACGCGTGGACGTTGATCATCCCATGCGGGGGGATGGAAAGGATCTGGGGCCGCAGGATGTGACCGTAGGCTACCACGACGCCGAGGTCCGGTTCCAGGCGGCGAAGACTGGTTGCAAAGACGTCGCCGACCGGGCGGGCCGGCTGAAGAACCGGGATACCTTCCGCCTGGGCAGCGACCTTGACGGGAGGAGGCACCAGCTGGGAGCGGGATCGTCCCTGCGGCTTGTCGGGTTGGGTGACCACCCCACAGACGGTGAAGCGACTTTGGATCAGGGCCCGGAGGGATGCCACGGCAAAATCCGGGGTCCCAAAGAACACGATCCGCATCACTCCGACCGGGCAGAGGCTCCCGACACCTCTTTGGTGAAGCCGGCGTCCTTATGCTCGCGGCGCCACTTGGCCATGAGCATCTGCCGTTTGATCAAACTGAGATGGTCCAGGAACAGAATGCCGTCCAGGTGATCGATCTCGTGCTGAATGGCTCGGGCCTTGAGACCGGTTGCTTCTTTCCGGTACAGCGTCCCGTCCGCGTCCAGCGCTTCCACGACGACCCGTTCGGGCCGGGTGACGTCGGCGTAGATCTCCGGGATAGAGAGGCAGCCCTCCTCGGCGACCGCGCGTCCCTCGGCTTCGATAATCCTGGGGTTCACCATCACGAAGCGGTCTTCATCGGCATCGACGACCGCCACTCGCCGAGCGATGCCCACCTGGTTAGCGGCAAGACCCACGCCTTTCGCGGCGTCCATGGTCTCGAACAGGTCCTCGATCAGACGGCGGACCTCGGCATCAACGGTGGTCACCTCCGCGCTGTGCTGGCGCAGAATCGGCGAGCCAAGGAGATGAAGGGAACGCAGGCTCATGTTGGCGGCGGGCCGGCTACCGCGGCGGAGGCGCCCACCCGGACAATGCGCGATCGCTCGACCACCACGTTCGCCGTTCCGGTCTCGAGCGTCACTCGCACCTCTTTCAGACCTTCGGTATCAACCTCCTTGATATCCTTGACCCTTCCAATCAGACCGCCGCTGGTCATCACCTCGTCACCCTTCTTCAGCCTGGTCAGCAGCTCGGCATGCCGCTTCCGGGCCTGGCCGGAGGGGCGCAGGATGAGGAAATAGAACACCAGCCCGATGGCAGCCATCTGGAGCACGAGAACGGTGAGCCCGCCACCGGAGCCGGTCTGTAACAGCATCATTCTCCTCCAGTGTAGTAGCGGCCGAGCCAGGATCGGCTCCAGCCGTCGAAGGTGCCATCCAGGATGCGCGCACGCGCCTCCTCGCCCAGCCGTACCAGAAACCTGATGTTGTGGATCGATACCAGCCGCAGGCCCAGGATATCCTCGACCACGAACAGATGGCGCAGATAGCCCCGGGGATACGTGGTACAGGTCTCACAGTCGCAGGTGGGATCGAGTGGGTCGGTGGAGTCCTTGAGCGCAGCCCCCCGGACATTGAGTCTGCCGGTGGGAAGCCAGGCCGTACCATGACGTCCATTGCGGGTGGCTGCAACGCAGTCGAACAAATCGATCCCTCGAGCTATGCCCTCCAGTAAGTCGGGAGGAAATCCAACTCCCATAAGATAACGGGGGGTGCTCACCGGCAGCGCCGGCGTCAGGAGCTCGATGACCCCGTGCATAACCGGTTTCGCTTCACCCACCGACAACCCTCCGATCGCGACACCGGTCCAGGGCCCCCGCTCCAGCGTGCCCTCCAGAGACCGCAACCGTAGCTCGTCGTGGACCCCGCCTTGAATGATGGGCCACAGCGTTTGCGGGGCAGTAGGTCCCGCCAGCTCCTCGTGCCTCGCCTTGCATCGGTCCAGCCACCGCAGGGTGCGCTCCATCCCGTCGCAGGCAGCTGCGAGCGAAGCCTGTCCCGGCACCACATGATCGAATGCCATCGCTATGTCGGCCCCGAGCTGCCACTGAATCTCGATGGCGCGCTCGGGGGTCAAGGTGCGGAGTGTCCCGTCGATGTGGCTCTGAAACTGCACCCCGTGCTCCTCGATCCGGCGCAGTCCCTCGAGCGAGAATACCTGAAAGCCGCCTGAGTCGGTCAGCATGGGGAGATCCCAGGTGGTGAACCGGTGGAGCCCCCCCATGGACTGAATGACCGTCTCTCCGGGACGGAGGTGCAGATGATAGGTGTTGCCCAGAATGATCTGCGCACCGGTGCGCCGCATGTCTCCGGCGCTGAGGCCCCGGACGACCGCGTGGGTTCCCACCGGCATGAAGGCCGGCGTTCTAACCGGGCCATGGGGGAGAGTCAGTGTTCCCGCTCGAGCAGCCCCGGCGGTTGCATCCAGAGTAAACTCGAACATCACCGGGCGGATGAGAGAATGCGGTCGATCTGCCGTCGATGTACCAGGTCGTGGGCTCCCATGAGCCGCAGGAGGTGTC
>DASRIN010000196.1:0-6576 GCA_035649975.1 Gemmatimonadales bacterium | reverse complement strand
AAGCGGACCTCCCCCCGCGGCGGACGCTGGAGCGCCCTGGGGTGCCGGGGCTCGGCTACCGTCACCGGCTCGTCCAGCAGAGCAAAGACCCGCTCCGACGACGCCATTGCGCTCTGCAGCAGGTTGAACTTCTCCGACAGGTCCTGGAGCGGCTGGAAAAACCGGCGGGTGAGCTGGATGAATGCCGCCAGCACGCCGACCGTCAGGCTGCCGCTGACCGTCCGGAGACCACCGTAGTAGAGCAACAAGGCCATCGCGACGGCAGTAAGCACCTCGACCACAGGGAAGAAGACAGCGTAGATGGTGATGGACCGGAGATGGGCATCCAGGTGCTCCCGGTTCAGCTGGGCAAAGCGCGCCGCCGAATCCCGCTCCCGCCCGAACAGCTGGACCACTCTCATCCCGGAAAGCCGCTCCTGCAGGTAGGCATTGAGCCGGGCCAGGCGGAGTCGGATATCGCGAAAAGCTTCCCGGACCCGCTTGCGGAAAATGCTGGCTGTCAGCCAGACCAGCGGGATCACCGAGAAGGTCACCAGCGCCAGCCGCCAGTCAATGGCCAGCATCATGGTCATGATGGCCAGCAAGGTGAACACGTCGCCGAAGACAGTCACGACACCGGAGGAGAACAGCTCGTTGAGTGTCTCCACGTCCGAGGTCACCCGGGTCATCAGCCGTCCCACCGGGTTGCGGTCGAAGTAGCTGATGCTGAGCCGCTGCAGGTGCTCGAAGATCTGCATCCTGAGGTCGTACATTACCCGCTGCCCGACGTATGCCGTCAGGAACGTCTGGCCATACTCGATGACGAATTCAACCAGTAGTGCCGCGAGGTACACGGCCGCCAGGGTACTCAGCAGGCCGATGTCGTGGCGGGGTATAGCCACGTCCAGTGCGCGCTGGGTCAGAACCGGTCCCACCAGGGCCAGACCGGCCCCGGCAAGCAGAAGGAGCACCGCCAGCGCGGTGAGCCCACGGTAGGGCCGCAGGTACCTCAGCAGCCGACGCAGCAGGGCGGAATCATAGCCCTGGTCCAGCGCGTCCTCGTGCTCGGTCATGCTCTATCCCGCCGGTTCGGCCAGTTCCGCGTCGGCCACCCCTCGAAGCCCCCGCCGAACCCAGCCGGAAAAAACCACAAAACCAGCGGCGAGCGTGTAGTAGCTCAGCGTCGTGCGCCAGATCAGAATGTAGATGGGAGTCAGCTCGCGAGGCACATACGACGACATCACGGCGGCAGACAGCACTTCGCCGACCCCCGAGGCGCCGGGGGTGGGTGCAAAGTAGAGCAGAAACATCACCAGCGTCTGGACCAGGAGGATGTCCACGAAGTTGGCATGGATGTCGAGCGCACGCAGGGCGACATAGCCGGCCAGCAGCTTGTTGGCATGGGACGGAGCGGAGAGGATGGTGGCCCAGAAGAGCGCCAGCAATCCTCGCGGACTCTTGAACGCAACCACGCTTTCGGCGGCCTGGTCGATGCCCGCCTGCAGCTTGGTCAGCCGGTCGGCCACCCGGCGGCTGCGGCGTCCGATGGCCTTGGCGGCACGCTGGATCAGGTCCCGCACCAGGCGGGGAGAGATCAGTATCACCGCCATCACCAACCCAATAGCGGCAATGATGGTCAAGCTCCCGAGGAAGAGATCGAACAGCGAGAGACCCAGCAGATTCCCCCGCTGCCCCAGCGACCGGCCGGCACCGAACACCACTGCGAGCGGTCCCGCAATGGCAAAGAACAGGATGGTGGCGACGAAGCTCATGAAGACGGAAGTGACCGCTACCGGCAGGGGCACGCCGTACCGGCGCATGGTGTACATGGTCATCGGGCCGGCCCCGGTATTGAGCGGCGTGATGTACCCCGCCCACGCACCCATGCCGCCCGCCAGGATCATTCCCTTGAGCGAAGGCCGGGGATTCACGTGACGCGCCACTACCCAGAGGCGGAGTCCACCGCCAATCCAGTCCAACGAGGCCAGACCGAGCCCGGCCAGCACCCAGATCCACTGCAGCCGGCCGAGCGCGGCAAGGAACGCGGGAAAGTCGTTGCCGTAGAGGAGGGTGACCCCGAAACCGGTCAGTGAGGCAAGGACGAACACCTCGAAGCCGCGCAGCAGCACCTTGGGGGTCAGGATTCTGGACATTGCCGAGGAACTTAGCCACCTCTCGAAACCTCGGGAAAGTCGGGAAGGACTTTCCCGACTATTTTCCCCCCATG
Source organism: Gemmatimonadales bacterium (assembly GCA_035649975.1). Classification (GTDB taxonomy): domain Bacteria; phylum Gemmatimonadota; class Gemmatimonadetes; order Gemmatimonadales; family GWC2-71-9; genus CAVVWJ01. The sequence continues at coordinate 4,370 of DASRIN010000196.1, read as the reverse complement.
CCCGAGTCAGTAATCCGAATAGTCAACGCCCGGCAGAACAATCTCAAAGGTGTCACCGTCGACCTGCCGCACCGGTCTCTCATCGTCGTCACCGGTCCGTCGGGCTCGGGCAAAAGCACGCTGGCCTTCGACACGCTTTATGCCGAGGGACAGCGGCGCTACATCGAGTCGCTGTCTACCTACGCCAAGCAGTTTCTCGACCGGATGCCCAAGCCCCAAGTGGATCGGTTGGAGGGGCTGGCGCCCGCGGTGGCGATCGAGCAGCGGAATCCAGTCATCTCCAGCCGCTCGACCGTCGGAACTGCCACTGAGGTCTACGACTACCTGCGGCTGCTCTGGGCTCGGGCAGGCCGCTGCTATTGTCGCAAGTGCGGCGGGCCGGTCCGGCGGGATACACCGGAGGCCGCTGCCGATGAAATCGTTGCCCGCGGCGGAGGCCGGGTCCAGGTCTGTTTCCCACTGCCGCCGGTCGCCCGCCTGACCCACTCCGCGGTGGTCGAGAATCTCCGCGCGCTCGGGTTCGTTCGGGTGGTGGCGGACGGCAGCCCGCTACACCTGGATGAGCTGCCCGCCGAGCTCGATTTCACCGCGGTCAGCGAGTTGCTGGTTGTGGTGGATCGCCTGGTTGCCGAGCCGGGCACGGTAGGACGGATGTGTGAGGCGATTGCGATGGCCTTCGGCGAGGGAGAAGGGGTCGCCCTGCTTCTACTGGAGACGGGGAGCGGGCCGGCGCGGTTCCGTTTTACCGAGTTCCCGGCGTGCAGCCGCTGCGACACACCCTCGGTCCTGGTCACCCCTGCGCTGTTCTCCTTCAACAACCCTCGGGGAGCCTGTTCCCACTGCAACGGCTTCGGCGCTGTCTTGGAGTACGATGAGTCGCTGATTGTCTGCGACCCCGGGAAGAGCCTGGCGGAAGGCGCTATCGATCCCTGGACCAAGCCCCGCTACGATTCTCGCCGCCGGATCTTGCTCGACTTTGCCCGCTCCATCGGCGCCGATCCCAAGAAAGCCTGGTCCCGGCTCAAGGCGTCCCACCGGCGCGAGTTGCTCTACGGACGCAAGGGCCGCTACGTCGGGATCTTCCCCTTTCTCAAGGGGCTGGAGGAGAAGCGGTACAAGCAGTACATCCGGGTCTTTCTTCGGCAGTACCAGCTGGCTAAAACCTGCGAGCAGTGTGGGGGAAGCCGGCTCAATCTCGATGCCCTCTCGATCCGGATCGGAGATCGCACCATCGGCTCGGTTGCCGCCGGCTCGCTGGACGAAATCCATCGTTGGCTGCTCGGGCTGTCGCTGACCCCTTCCGAGCAACTGGTGGCTCAGCTCATCCTCGATCAGCTCCACGCCCGGCTCGGCTTCTTGCGCGATGTGGGGCTCGGGTACCTGACGCTCGACCGGCAGACCCGCACGCTGAGTGGTGGGGAGGCCCAGCGCATCTCCCTGGCCAATGCGCTGGGCTCCAATCTGGTGGACGCGTTGTACGTGCTCGACGAGCCTTCCATAGGCCTGCATCCCCGCGATACCGACCGGCTCTTGAGCCTGCTGCGCCGGCTGCGCGATGCCGGCAACACGGTCCTGGTGGTGGAGCACGACCTGGCCGCGATCCAGCAGGCCGACTTCATGCTTGAGCTGGGGCCCGGCTCCGGGGAGCACGGCGGAAGAGTCGTCCACGCGGGACCGGTGCACGAGGCTCGCGCTTCGCTCACCGGCCAATATCTCACCGGAAAGAAGCGGATTGGGGTGCCCAGTATTCGCCGGCCGGCCGGCCCGCAGTGGCTCCGGGTCAGAGGAGCGAGGCTGCACAATCTGCACGACGTGGACGTGGACATCCCGCTGGGGACCCTGACCGCGGTGACCGGCGTGTCCGGGTCGGGCAAAAGCACGCTGCTCCACGACGTCATCTACCGCCAGCTAGAGGCCAGGCTCCGGGGCGAGCACTCGGCGAAGTCTCACCTGGGCGAGCCGGTTGGCGAGGTGGCCTCGATCACCGGGTGGGAGTTTCTCAAGGATGTTCTGTTGGTGGATCAGTCTCCCATCGGTCGCTCACCGCGCTCCAACCCGGTCACCTACATCAGGGCATTCGACGAAGTCCGGGAGCTGTTTGCGGCGCAGCCCCTCGCCCGGCAGCGGAAGTACAGCTCGGCAACGTTCTCCTTCAATCTCCCAGGCGGCCGCTGTGAGACCTGTGAGGGCGCAGGGCACGTCCAGATTCAGATGGTCTTCCTGGCCGACGTCTTTGTGCCGTGTGAAGCCTGTGGCGGGACCCGTTATCGGCCCGAGGTGCTGGACGTGCGGATTCACGGCCAGTCGATCTACGACGTACTCCAGTGGACGGTCGACGAGGCGGTGACCCGGTTCCGGCATCAGCCCAAGCTCGGCACCGCACTCTGGCAGCTGCAGCAGGTCGGGTTGGGCTACCTCCGCCTGGGCCAGCCGGCTACCACCCTGTCAGGCGGCGAGGCCCAGCGGCTCAAGATCGCCCGGGAGCTGACCCAGGCCGGCAAGCGGGAGGGACGGAAGCTCTACATCCTCGACGAGCCCACGACCGGCCTGCATCTGGATGACGTACGGGTGCTGATTCACGTGCTCGATCGGCTGGTCGATGCCGGCCACACCGTGATTGTCATCGAGCACCACATGGACGTGGTCAAGCGAGCCGACTGGGTCATCGACCTGGGACCGGAAGCAGGCCAGGCGGGCGGCCAGATCGTTGCCCAGGGAACCCCGGAGGAGGTCGCCGACATTCCCACGAGCCACACCGGCCGCTACCTCCAGCCGCTGATCGCTTCGGCCCACGCCGCGCTCGCAGGCTAAGCATGCCCTGAGCTCTTCGCTACGCTCAGGGTAAACTGCGCGAAGGATCTCTTAACTCCTGAGCCAGCTTTTGGAATAGCTGCCACGTCTCGTCTACATGCGCCCTCTCGGTCTGCCGCTGTCCGATCACCAGCCGAATGACGTATCGCCCGCCCAGCCGGGTGTGGGTCAGGTGGACCTTTCGGGTCGCATTGACGCGCTCCAGTAGCTCCTGATTGAGACGGTCGACCAGGGGGTCGTCGGGCGCAAGACCGGAGGGACGGTAGCGAAAACACACCAGGCCGAACGGCACCGGCGCCATCAGCTCGAAATCCGGACTGCGCGAGATCTCCCGCGCCAGCTCCTGGGCCAGCTCGACGTGCGAACGCACCAGCCGGCGCAGCCCTTCCACACCATAGCTGCGGACCACGAACCAGACCTTGAGCGCCCGAAACCGCCGGCCCAGCTGGATTCCCCAGTCCCGGAAGTTGACGACTTCGGTGTCGTGAGTGGTGCGAAGGTATTCCGGCGTCAGCTGAAAGGTGCGGAGCAGCGCCTCCCGATCGCGCACCCAGTACGCGCTACAGTCGAAGTTGACCAGCATCCATTTGTGGGGGTTCATCACGATGCTGTCGGCCGCCTCCATGCCCTCGAAGTAGCGCCGCAGCTCGGGAACGATCGCCGCCGTTCCCGCGTACGCCGCGTCTACGTGGAGCCATACGCCCTGACGACGGCAGATCTCCGCGATGGCCGGCAGTGGATCCACAGCTGTAGAGGAAGTGGTCCCGATCGTCGCCACCACGCAGGCGGGCCGGTAACCCTCCGACCGGTCTCGGGCGATGGCATCGGCGAGGGCGCCCGGTTCCATCGCGTACGCCGCGTCAACCGGGATCCGCCGCAGAGAATCGACTCCGTATCCCGCCAGCTTCACGCCCTTCTCTACCGACGAGTGCGCCTCGGCCGAGGCATACACGGTGAGTCGCTCCCCGACTGTCGCCAGTCCCTCCGTCCCCGACCGGTAGCCGGTGACGCGTTCCCGCGCAGTCAGGAGAGCGACCAGAGTGGCGGTCGATGCCGTATCCTGAATGACGCCAACGAACTGACCAGGAAGCCCGATCATCTGCCTGATCCAGTCCATCATCACCTGCTCCAGCTCGGTAGCGGCGGGGGAGGTCGCCCATGACATGCACTGGGCCCCGATCGTCGCGGTGAGCATTTCGGCAAGGACCGAGGGCGGACTGTTGTTGCCCGGGAAGTACGCGAACCATCCCGGATGATTCCACAAGGTCATTCCCGGCATCACGATGTCTTGAAAGTCGGTGAACAGGCGTTCAAACGGCTCACCTGACTCGGGCGGAGCCGGAGGCAGCCGTCGGCTCACCTCACCCGGTTCCAGCTCGGGAGTGATCGGAAGGGTGGGAACCTTCTCGAAGTAATCGGCCATCCAATCGGCCACCTGGTGTGCGTGGCGCCGAAATTCGTCGGGACCCATAGGGACTCGTATCTGAGGCCTAGTAGCTTACGCCGATGATACTCTCATTCTGGTCGTTCCGCCCCCGCCCCCTCTCCGGCCTGGCCTG
>DASRIN010000195.1:0-4393 GCA_035649975.1 Gemmatimonadales bacterium | reverse complement strand
CGGCTCAGCGGCCTCAACCTGAGCGATGAAGACCTCAAGGGCTTCGAGCGGGTGATCATCACCGCCTGCGGCACCTCCTGGCACTCGGGCATTATCGGCGAGTACATGCTGGAAGAGATGGCCCGGCTGCCGGTCGAGGTGGAGTACGCCTCCGAGTTCCGCTACCGCAATCCCGTGGTCGATCCCAAGACGCTGGTAATCGGGATCTCCCAGTCCGGCGAGACCGCCGACACCCTGGCCGCAATCCGGGAGGCAAAGCGCAGAGGTGGCCGGACCATCGGGCTGGTGAATGTGGTGGGCTCCACCATCGCCCGGGAAGTGGATGGCGGCACCTATCTGCACGCGGGTCCGGAGATCGGGGTAGCCAGCACAAAGGCATTCACTAGTCAGGTAGCCGCCCTTGCCCTGATCACGCTGCGGATCGCGCGGCTGCGGAACCTCAGCATCCTGCAGGGACGTCAGTTCATTCAGGCCCTGCGCGCTCTACCGGAACAGGTCTCCCAGATCCTGAAACGGTCCAGCGAGATCGAAGCCCTGGCCGACCGGTTCCTCAGCACCAGCAAGAACGCGCTGTACCTGGGAAGGGGAGTCAACTTCCCGGTTGCGTTGGAGGGGGCGCTGAAGCTGAAGGAAATCTCCTACATTCACGCCGAGGGGTATCCCGCGGCCGAAATGAAGCACGGGCCCATCGCCTTGATCGATGAGAACATGCCCGTGGTATTCATCGCCCCGCGCGATGCGGTGCACTCCAAGATCGTGTCGAATATCGAAGAGGTGAAGGCGCGCGGGGGGAAGGTGATTGCGCTGATCAACGATGGCGATGCCGAGATTCAGCGGCTGGCGGATGCCACGTTTACCATCCCGGAGACCCTGGACCTGCTGACGCCGATCCTTACCAGCATCCCGCTGCAGTTACTCTCGTACTATGTGGCGGTGAGCCGGGGCTGCAACGTGGATCAGCCGAGGAATCTTGCCAAGTCGGTGACGGTAGAGTAGCTGCGGCACTTGGCTCTTCTGCACGAAGCCCCCGGATCCGGTCCGGGGGCTTTTGTTATGAGCTTCACGGCATGGCGCCGGTCTCGATCACCAGATAGCCGACGTCGTCCTCGCCGATCGCGCGGAGCCAGCCGATGAGGTCGGGGAGATCCTCCGGTGGGTACACCCCCCGAGCCCCTTCCAGCCTGCGCGAGAGCTGTAGGGAATTGCCCTCCTGGCTATACCGGGCGGTGTAGCTGCCCCATTTGCCGGCCACACGAACTTCCGGTGGCAGCTTGGCGTGCCAGCCAGCCGGTAAGTCCAGGGTGATCTCCGTGCTTCCGGTGGTCGGCCCAATGATCTTCGCAGCATCAACCGGGAAGCGACGCGGACCCCTGGCCTCCAGAGCAGCTGCGGCATCGCCCATACTGCGCATACTGACGATCGGAAGACTCAGGATCATGGTTGCGCTTCCCCCGGGCCTCGCCGCCAGACCCCGGACGATTCGCAGTGCGACCCGCGGGTCGGCATCGAGATCCCGCCCGTCGAAGATCTGCAGGCTGTCAGCCTGGGCGCCGGGATACAGCTTCGTCGCAATGGAGCGAGCGAACTCCGCCCGCCGAAGCGAGTCCACCGGTCCGGAGAACAGGTTGCGGAGACTGGACTGGCGGCTGCCGAGACCGCGCTCCTCGTAGAATGCGGTCAAATACCCGTCGGGCGACACGCTGCCGACGATGCGGGTTTCGTTCAGGTTCGCAGCGGGAGGGGACTCGGGGAGGGTCACCTGCTCCGACGTGCTGTCCGAGTACACGATCAGGCCAAACTGACCCTGGTCCGATTCCGGTAGCTCGCCGTACGGCACCAGGTCAGCGGTGAGGTCCACGTAGACCCGGCCCTCCGAGCGCTCGACCACGGCGATGGCATGGTTGAACTGTCCCAGGGAGGGCAGCCTGGGATCCACCCGGTCCCCGCTGTTGAGCAGAACGGGGTGCGCCCGGAACCCCAGAGAGCGGAGGACGGCTATGAACAGCGTTGCCTTATCCTTGCAGTCGCCATAGCCTGATGCCACGACTTCCGAGGGGGGTCGTGGCTGATACCCTCCCATGCCCAGGGCCACGGACACGTAGCGGATGTCCTGGGCCACCCAACGCTGCACCGCTCGCAGGGTGTCTTCGGGAGTTTGGGTGCCGGCCAGCAGGTGCCGCACTCGATTGCGGACTTCGGGTGCGACAACGTATCGGTCATTGGCCAGGCCGGCATACCAGGCTCCGATCGACTCCCAGGTGATCGGCGCGGCCAGGCCGATGCTCATGAACACACCATTGGAGTCCGCCATGAAGTCTTCGGCCTCAACCACGGGCACCTCGGCCCTGGCCCAGATGTAGGTCCGTCGCCCCTGGTGGACGGTCTCCCGCCGGCGGAAGTCCAGATTTCGTTCCAGCAGGTGGGGCCGGAGGGTGGCGGGAAGGTCTACCAGGAAACGGGAGCGGCGGGTGAAGCGCCCGGTATGGACGCTCCAGCTGGTCGAGAAGTCGCCCGGCAGGACCGGCTCCAACTCGTCGAGGGTATAACTCCAGTCCACGATGGTCCCCGGCTCGACCCCGCGAAGGGAATAACGCCGGACCTTCAGGTCGCGGTAAACCGGATCGGTCAAACTGGCGGGCACGTCCGCGTCCTGCACCTGGCCCGGGGTGTCGCTGATGATGGTGCCGTCGGGCCGAACTACCCGAATCCAGTTGACGGTCAGGCGCTGACGACCGGGGGAGTAAGAGAACTCATGCTCGGCGTACTCCGCCACAGCCTCGGCGGCGAGAATCTGGCTCACCTGGCGATAGGTGCTGGAACCGGTCCCATCGGCTTCGTAGCGCACGACACCGTCATCGAGCAACAGCACCACGGCCTCGTCCGGATGGGCGGCCGGGTCCACTGCCAGGCGGTAGATGGAATCGCTCCGGACAGAAGGGTCCCCGTCCGGAGAGATATGGGGAGCCTGGCCCCAGGCCGGCAGAGCCAACGCCAGGGCGGCGCTGAGAGACAACCCGAAGCTACGCATGCAATGCCTCGACAACACGCACCTGACGCGGCCGCCGCCGGCGGAGTGCGCGGGATGGTAGGATCAACCGCAGAAGAGTGGAGGCTCGAAAGTGCAAGAGGGGGGCCAGTGCCCAGTAGCGGTTTCTTCCCGACTGGGCGGCTCCTCGAGAGGGAACTTCGACTCACATGTGGTGCGATCTCGCCGCACTGGAGCAACACCGTACCCTGGATTCGAGCCGATTGGTGAGGAAGCTCACCGGGCTGGAGCGTCGGGCAGGTAAAGCAACGCGGCCCAGGCTTTGCCGATTCGCCGGGCTACTGATGCAGCGCCGCGACTCGCGACTCTAGACTGGCGACCGTGGGCGAGTATGATCCCGACCTATGCGAGTGGTGCTGCAGCGGGTCAGGAAGGCATCCGTCACGGTAGCCGGCCGGGTCACCGGTGCGATCGACCGGGGATACTGTATTCTGGTCGGCTTCACCCATGGTGATACCGCTGCGCAGGTAGATTGGATGGCCGAAAAGGTGGCCGGCCTCCGCCTCTTCAGCGATGCGGCCGGCAAGATGAACCTGGGTCTGGAGGAGGTTGGCGGGGCCGTTCTGGTGATCTCTCAGTTCACTCTCTACGGCGACGCCGCCAAGGGAAGGCGTCCGTCGTTTATCGACGCCGCGAGGCCGGAGCTGGCAATCCCATTGTACGACCGATTTCTGGACGCCCTGCGCGGGATGGGCATGACCGTCGCTGCAGGCGAGTTTGGTGCCGATATGCTGGTCGAGATTCACAACGACGGGCCAGTCACTCTCATCCTGGATCGGACCCCATGACGGTCGCCGAGCTGACCCTGGCGTCCTCCTCCCCACGCCGGCAGCAGCTGCTCGAGATGTTGGGTATTCCGGTCAAGGTGGTGCCACCCAACATCCCCGAGGTGCGGCGCACCTATGAGACCCCGGTCGACTACGTGGAGCGACTGGCCCGGGAAAAGGCGCTCAGTGTTCCCGGCGAACTGGTGCTGGGGGCGGACACGACGGTCGTCGTACGCGATGCCGTGCTGGAGAAGCCTGCCGACGCGGCCGACGCGTTGCGCATGCTGCAACGATTGCAGGGCCGAACCCACCAGGTGGTCACCTCAGTGGCGCTGGTGGCAGACGAGTCCGTGCACCAGGCAACCGACGTTACCAACGTCACCTTCCGCCGGGCGGACGACGCCTTTCTCCAGGCCTACGTGGCAACCGGCGAGCCAATGGATAAGGCCGGTGCGTACGGGATCCAGGGCTATGGCGCCGCGCTGATCGAGCGAATCGAAGGAGATTTCTTCGGCGTCATGGGCTTACCGGTGCGCCTGGTGCTCGATCTGCTCGGGCAAGCTGGTTGGCAGTACCGATT
>DASRIN010000194.1:0-3796 GCA_035649975.1 Gemmatimonadales bacterium | reverse complement strand
AGGTCTACAACAACATCATGTGGTATGGCAATACGACGGCTGCCACAATTCCGATCGCGCTCGACGAATGTGTGCGCAGCGGCCGCCTCTCTCGCGGCGACCTGGTGGTGATGACGGCGTTCGGGTCGGGATTCATGTGGGGGAGTGCGGCGGTGCGGTGGTAAGGCCTGAAACAGCAAAGCCAGCCGATCTCACGGCTGGCCTTCTGGGCTCCGAGACTCAGGATTTTTCCAGCGGATACTTGCGACGGTAGTACTCCTGATCCCGGGTTGCTCGGGCGCGGTACAGCTGCTCCTCATCATCGTCGGCGTCGTGCACGAAGAGATGCAGCGACCCCGGCCACAACGTTGCCTGCAACGACCAGTTGGTGGATGGCGCGTGCAGCACCCACTGAAGGGCCCCGCCGCCCGCATCCGTCAAATGGATCTCGCTCGCCCGCTCGAGCGGAACACTCGAGGGAATTCCCGCAATCGCCGCTTCGATCGGATCGAGTTCCAGCTCGGCGTCGGTCCAGGACCGAAACGTGACCTTCCCGTGTACCGGCGATTCGGTTTCCGGAAGCTCGAACTCGGCTTGCCACTCGCCCAACAGGTCCCAAGCGTGGTCCATGGGACCGATGTTCGGTACCTGAACGGTCGGATGTCTAGGCATTGTTAGGCTCCTTCCGGGTGAAAGAGCTTAGCCAAGAACACGAATTTACCCGCGATTCGCATACCACAATAAAAATCGACGGTTTTAGCACCGCTGTCTGCTGAATCTTTCAGTCCATGTGTTTCGTACTGCAACAAGATGCGAGGCCTTAACTAGGAATCTAGCTATGCTACCCCTGCTGATCACCCTCATCGCCGGTGCCATTAGCTTCATCCTGACGCGCAACTTTGTGCGCCGCCGGCTCCGGTTCGTCGATGCCGTCCACTCGCCCTTTGCCCCTCTGATAACCGGGATGCTGGCAGCGCTCGTGGCTTGGCCGGCGGTCCTGCTCCCCATGGTAAGTCTCACTACGGCCATCGTTTTCGGGATCGGTGCCGGTTTGGGCACCGCCAGCGGGGCCCGGGCATTACGGCGCCATGAGGTGGCTCGTCGCCGACTCACTCCCTGACATAGTACTCTCTGGCGAAAAATCCCCCAATAGACTGGATCACATCGCACAATAGACTGGATCACATTCTTTTAGCCGTCTATTTTCCGCCCATGGCGACAGTCCAGTGTAGCCGGTGCGGCCAAGTCCGGGATCAGATGGCTTTTCAGCCCTTCCAGAACCCGTTGGGGAAGCGAGCCTTCGACGAGATATGTGGGGTGTGTTGGGGAGAGTGGCTAAAGACCCAGCAGCAGCTCATCAATCACTACGGTCTCAACCTCCGGGAGCCCAAGGCTAAGGAGTTTCTGTTCAACAACATGGAACAGTTTCTCTTCCCGGCGGCGAAGTAGCTCAGAAGTTTCGCCCAAAGCGAAGCACCAGATCTACCCCGGGGCCGCCCGGCTCCAAGTCCTCGGTCATACCCACCCGCCATTCCGTGCCCCGATGGCTCTGCAGGATCCACCCGAAATCCAGGGAAAGCTCCCGGGAGTCGAGCGCGGGCAGCGTGGTGTTGTTGTAGTAGGGAGAGTGGTAGAACACGTTGGCATAGAGGAACTGCCGGCCCCAGGCCCGGAAACGCAGTCCCGAGCTGGCAGCCACAAACAACTCCCGCTCCTCCGCCAGCAAGTCCCCCTGGATAGGGGTAAATCCGAAGTTCACGCTTCCTTCATACAGCAAGCCCGGCCGGAGCTGGTGCCGTAGCGTGTTCAGCAAGGAGACGGAGGGTACCCCTCGTCCGAAGCCGGCCGGGCCGGTAGAGGTTGGAAGGGTGAGCGAGAGCAGGCTCTGCGCTGAAGAACTGTGGCGAAGTCCCAGGCCTACTCGCGCGTCACCCAGAAACAGATTGCTCCGTGATCGGGTGACGCTGCTCCCGTCGGGCAGGGTTACGGTGTAAAGAAAGCGATCCCGGGGCCGGCGCTCTCGCTCGATCATCTCGATCCCGAGCGCGCCGTGATACCAGTCGAGAAATCCGTCCAGGAATCCCCCGTAGGCTCCACCGAGCGAGGCGCTCAGCGACAGGAAGGCCCGCGAATCCAGATCATGAGTGAGCCCCAAGCTGATCCGCAGCAGCTCCGAATCGAGAACGTAGTCGGCCTGCGGCAGCTGGTTGTACTCGATGACGCTGGCGTAGTCCAGGGCCAGCTTTGCCACCCAGCGGCCGGGCGCAGGGTCCTGATAAGGCTGAAAGTAGAGCCCACTGCGGGAGCTGCCCATGGGATTGAGCGGAGCCAGCTCGGGCAGTCCCTGGCCCTCGGCCGGGCCTGCGGCCAGCAGGGAAACCGCCAGGGTCAACAGGATCGGGCGCGTGGGATCGGGCATATGATAAGATAAAATAGGCTTGACAAGGCTCCGCGTTGAGCCATACGTTCGTCCCATGGTCCCCGTCAATAATTATTGGTTTGACTTTACCGAGGCCGGCGAGGCACGATGCCCGTCGGGTGCTGGGACCGCGCAGTAGCGCATCACCGCCCGAAGTCATCGCCGCCCCGCCAAGTCTCGGCGGGTTTTTCTTTTTCCTCCAGCGGAGCACACCATGCGGGTAGCCATTCAGGGCTCTCACGGATCCTTCAGCGAAGCGGCGTCCCGGCGACGCTGGCCCGACCTTCAGGCCCTGCCCTGCCGCGAGGTCAAGGACGTGGTGGCTGCAGTCCGAGAAGGACAGGCCGAAGCTGGATGCCTGCCGATCGAGAACTCACTGATCGGCTCGGTGACCACCACCTACGACCTGCTACAGGAGGCGTTCGGTGATGGGGTCCTCCGCCTGACCCACGAGATCCTGCACCCGGTGCACCACACAATCATGGCGGTACCCGGCGCTACACTGGGCAGCATTCGGCGGGTTCTGTCTCACCCGGTGGCACTGGGGCAGTGCCGGATCTGGCTCTCGGAACATCTGCCCGAAGCCGAGCTGGTGAGCGCCTGGGACACGGCGGGAAGCGCCGAAATCGTGGCCCAGGAAAAGAACCCCATGCTCGCGGCAATTGCCGCCCGCCCCGCGGCCGACGCGCACGGACTGGTTCCCCTGGCCGAGCGGATCGAGGACGATCCCACCAATCAGACGCGCTTCCTCACCTTCACCCGTGCCGAGTCAGCCGCCGGTCTCCAGTCGCCAGGCGCCAGTCGCTACAAGACCTCGCTGATCGTGCTGGTAGACCACAAGCCTGGCATGCTCGCACTGACCTTGCAGGCATTCGGGGCTCGGGGAGTAAACCTGATGGCGCTCCAATCCCGCCCCGAGCGCTCGGCCCCGTGGACCTACCGCTTTTACGTGGATGTCGAAGGTTCCGCCAGCGATCCCCGAGTGGCTGAGGCCCTGGAGGAGATCGAGGCGCTGGCGGTCAAGCTCATCGTCCTGGGGAGCTACGAGGCCTGGGTGGAGGGTTCCCGACTGTCACCGCCGGTGCCGACGCCGGCACACCGGGTGGAGAAGCCTTCGATTCCGCTGGTGGATCGCCGGCGCCAGCCGGAAGGCAGTGTGGTCCAGGTCCGCCATCTCAGCTTCGGGGGTGAATCGCCGGTGCTGATCGCGGGCCCCTGCTCGGTGGAAAGCGAAGCCATGCTGCTGGAAACCGCGTCCGCAGTTGCAGCCGCCGGGGGCGACATGCTTCGGGGTGGCGCCTACAAGCCCCGGACCTCACCCTACGACTTTCAGGGCCTGGGGGTAAAGGGGCTACGCTATCTGGCCGACGCGAGGGAGCGGACCGGGCTCCCGGTGGT
>DASRIN010000193.1:0-7122 GCA_035649975.1 Gemmatimonadales bacterium | reverse complement strand
ACCGGATCCGCCCGAAGCCTTCCGAGGATACTGCACGCACCACGTTCATCCACTTGGGAATCGCGGTCGCGGTCGCGGGAATCCGCCGGGCGATGGCCTTCCAGGAGAAGGAGTATCGAGTGACATCGACCAGATGATCGTAGAACTCCGGCCAGGAGTAATTCTTGGGCCGGACGTTCATCGCGTGGTTGTTGTTCAGGAAGTGGAACGGGAACGGCAAGACCCGGCCGGCCCGCTGGTAATCGAGATTCATGGGGGCGGCCCGCCCGAACGCGGAGAGCAACGAGTAGGCCGGAAACGCGCCGGGAGAGAGATCGATGAACTTCTTGGTCAGCTCGAACGGCTCCGGCCCCATGTCGCCGTCCAGGCCCATCACGAAATTGGTCTGGATGTAGGGGATGTAGCGCAGAATCATGTTCACATGCTCGGAGACCAGCTTCACCTTATCCATCCCGGTCCGGCGGGTCTTGGACTTGTTGCCCATGTCGTACCAGGACTCGATGCCGGGCAGGATGGCGCGGAACCCGTTCTTTTGTAGCCGCTGGAGGTGCTTCTCGTTCAGCAGCGACAGGCTGCTCTCCGCGATGTGCCGGATCCGGCCCTCGGGCACGGCGGCCTCGACCGCCTCCATGTAGTCGTCGAACCGGACCCCGAAGTTGGGATCGTGCCAGCCGACTATGGGGTTTTTCATCTTGGTCAGCAGAAACTTCAGGTCATCCCGCAGCCGGCCGAAGCCGAGCGGCTGATAATCGACCGTCGAATCGATGCAGAAGCTGCAGGTATAGGGGCACCCCAGGCTCCCGATCATGGGCACCATCTTGATGGTCGGCGCCTTCTTGAGCGTAGCCTCCACGAACTTCCACCGCTCTTCCAGCATCGGCAGTTCCAACGGCTGCTTCGCCGCTGCCAGCTGCCGCGCCGTTGGCCGATGAGGCGCACACTCCCGGCAGACTTCGGCGATGGTCTCCCGATCGGTGAAGCCGAGCACGTAGTCGCAGTACTTGCCGGCATCCTCCGGGTAACAGCGGGCATGCGGACCACCCAGCACGGTGATCGTGCCCCGTTTCCGGAAGAAATTGCTCAGCGCATACGCCAGCTGGGCTGACTGAGTAAAGGCGCCGATGAAGACCAGATCGAGCTCCGCAGGGAGCTCCTCCATCAGGTTCTCCACGCCGGTATAGCAGACCACCTCGACGTGGTGACCCAGCTGCTCGCACCAGACCCCGACGACCTGGGGCATGATGCTGGCGAGATTCGCGTTCATCACGCGACCGTACAGCGAAGGATTAGGACTCTTGGTGACGAGATCGAGAATGCCGATGCGAAGCCGGCGCAATGAGTACCTCATAGGCAGAATTGGCTATGTCCTACAATCCAGTTCCCACAGCGCGAGCCAGTCGCAGGGCATACTACGGGTAGCAGGTCGATTTGTCGGTGACAAAGGACCCATTCAGTCAGAGCGATGAGCTTCAGACTCTATCGCTCTGTGGATGGCAAGCCGTGGTATCGGGTGGTACGTGTACTAGTAACGACGCTGGTCGAATTCGGTACGACAACGGTGATTCGAGGGGCACAACCTCACCATCGAGCGCAACCTGCAGCCTCCGACGCCGGGTCTCCACCGTAACCGACTCGACCGTGATCAGATCGAGCTCCTGGACCTGCTCTACTCCTTGCAGCAGTACGTTCCACGCCAGTCGCAGGAGCCCGATGCGGCGCTCGGCGCTCACAACATACACTGCCAGCTCTCCGTTTACGAGGGACTCGCGGGAACCGGCCTGCAAACCCACCATGCGATACTGATTGTTTCCGATGAACACGAAGGGCGTCCGCCGGACGGCAGCCTGACCGTCGACGATCAGACGAACCGCCATGAACGGATTGCGCCGGAGAACGGTGAGGCCGGCCCACAGCGCGGCGATCCACTTGCCCAGCCCGCCGGCCTGGTAGCGTTCCCGCAACCGAACGATGGTCGGATACACCCCCAGGCTGGAGTTGTTGACGAACACTCGTCCGTTCACCTCGCCGACATCCACCCGGCAGACCACGCCGTCGAGAATCGCCCGTGCCGCATCCTCCAGCTCGAGTGGAATGCCCAGATCCTTGGCGAAATGATTCAGCGTGCCCAGCGGCAGCACGCCGAGTGGTACGTCCCGGTCCACCAGTACGCCCGCCGCGGTGTTGATGGTGCCGTCGCCTCCACCAGCCACCAGGATCTCGCACCCGTCTTCTACCGCGCGCTCGATGGCACTGCGCAGCTCGCCTCCTCCTTGTGCCAGGGTGATCCGGGCCTCGCGCCCTGCCGCGGCGAAGATTTCTTCCAGCTTGCGAACCTTGGGGGCGCAATCTCCCGAGCCCGAGGAGTCGTTCAACACCACCGCGATCCATCCCATTACATCACCCGCCTGCGGCGGTGGCGCACCAGACGATCGCCCACCGCGATCGCGGTCACCCAGATGACGGCGACCGCGTAGCCGGCGAGGACATCACTGGGATAGTGCACCCCCAAATACACCCGGGAGAGTCCTACGAGGAGGATGAGGGTCACCGCAATCAGCCATACCAGGAGCTGGAGCCAGCGGTTCTCCATCCGATCGGTGACCAGCACGGCCAAACCACCGAAGATGCTGGCAGCGAACAGCGCGTGGCCGCTGGGAAAACTGGGAGAGCCCGGCAGAGGATAGTCGAAGTAGGAGGCGGGCCGCACCCGGGCAAAGGAGAACTTGAGCAGCCAATTGAGGAGGCCGGACCCGGCCAGGAGGAGGAGAGCCAGGAGAGCTCCCCGTCGCCATCCCTTGACCAGGAAAGCACCGGCCGCAAAGAGCCCGGCAGGAACGAGTACGCCCGGACCGGCGAAGAAACTTGCCGCCAACATGAAGCTGGTGAGCCGAGGAGAGGCGAATCCGTGTACCAGATCCCGGATGCGGAGATCGAAGGCGATGACCTCCCCCTCGAGAATCTCGCGGCCGAGCCAGGTGAACAGGGCCAGCGCTGCCGCGGCGCTCGCCAGCCCGATCAGCAGCTCGAGGGTCAGCAGGCGCCGGGATTCAGTGCTGCCCGGCAATGCCTCGCGGGAGGCCGGTGCTTCCATGGCTCAATTGAGCCTGTCACGCTGGTCTCCCGCAAGCCGAGTGGATACTATGCGCCATACAGGAGGTGCTGCATGGCAGAGGCTTCGATTCAAGGCAGGAGACGCGGGATCACGGTCCTGGGCTTGCTGCTGGTGATCATTGCGCTGATGGTGGTGGGCTTCTTCCTGGTGCGGTATCTGCGGACTCGGCAGGGGGCGACCGACTCCCCGCCCCTCATACGACCCGAGCGAGGATCTCTCAGGCTACATCAGCCGCTTGATCAGCTGGATCTGGCCGGTGTGATACAGGTCGTGCGCCGCGACGCCGTGGATCTCCTCCCCATAGGTCCACACTCCGCGAGGGGAGCGGCGGGTTAGATCCGCCGGGCGGAGCCCGGTGACGGTTTCCCGCAGCTTGCGGTGCTCGTTCTCCAGAAACACGACGTCCCGCTTCCAGGCGCCGGCATCGGAAGGGTCGGGGATGTCCGGCCAGTTGCTTGGCCTCCGCTCGAAGGAGCCGATTCCCTCACCTCCCAGCCGCCGGCGCACGGCGTACTTCCAGTAAGCGGCATGCAGGGTCAGCTCCCAGATGTTGTGCCGCCCGGGCGCCGGTCGCCAGAGTGCCTCCTTCGGCGTGAGCCCTCGGAGCGAGCCGCGGAGCGTGGTACCGTGCCAGCTCTTGCGATCGAACGCCTGATCCAGGATTTCGAGCAGCATGGGGATCACGGGGTTTGTCACAGCCGTCCTCCTTATCTAAAGCGATCCCCGCAGCGACCCGGTGAAGGCGAATCCCTTCCCGACGGTGATGACCCAACCGGCCGGCTCGACGTCGTTGGCGAATCGGTGCGCCAGGTCGAACCGCAGCGCCGGCGTGTCGGTGGACCGGCTGGCCCCCAACCGAAGTCCCACCCCGGCGTCCCAGCCGACCCGCCGGGGAGACCCGGAATACCAGGCTCCGCCGTGATCCACGAAGCCGGCCAGACCGACTCCCAACATCTTCCAGAGATCATCCACTACGGTAAAGCGGTACTCGGCGGTTACGAAAAACGAGCGGTCACCGGTGAAGGCGTGGCTGCCGAACGCACGG
This sequence comes from Gemmatimonadales bacterium, assembly GCA_035649975.1. GTDB lineage: Bacteria > Gemmatimonadota > Gemmatimonadetes > Gemmatimonadales > GWC2-71-9 > CAVVWJ01. Next base: position 2,965 of record DASRIN010000193.1, on the reverse strand, counting down.
GGACCGCTGCCCAGACCGAGGTCGAATTCCTCGCCCGGCACCGGGTCCTTGAGCCAGCCACCTTCGGCGTGAAAGACGGCGACGTGCCTGGCAGCGGGCTGGAGCACCACAGTGCCAGCCAGTTGAACCGCCCCGGAGTCGAGCCCCACTCCAGTGAAGAGTCCGTTCGCGAGTGCATCGATATAGGCGAAACCGGCCGGCAGCCGGGCGCCTACCCGCCCGGCGATCTCGGGCCCGAGCCCATTCCGGTCGTAGCCGAATATCTCGGGAGCGAGCTGAAGCCCGAGCCGAACCGTGGTGCCCAGGTCTACATCCTCTTCCCGGGAGAATCCGGCGTAGCCTCGCGCGACCAGGAACCGGGCGCGATTCCACACCAGGTAGGGTCCCAACGATCCGGTGACGCTGTGCGGAAAGGGTGCAGTGGAGCCGACCCGCAAGGTATCGTCCCGCCGAACCTGTGCGGAAAGGCCGATTCGCAGATAGCCTGCGCTGGATGCCCGCAGCGCCCAGGCGGAGGAGCCACGCACCACACTGAAGCGCCGGGTCAGGGTATCAACGGCCTCCTCCTTCCCTTCCCGAAAGCGCAGCACCCGCTCCTCCCGATCTTCGGCGCCCACGCGAAAGGCGTGGGCAGTCGTTTGCGCGAAGAACGGACGCTCCACCTCGATTGCTCCGGCGCGGCCATCGGACCGATTTTCGTAGGCCGCACCCAGCCCGACGGCCCCCGCGAAGAGTCGCCGGCGGCGAAAGCCCAGGGCGACACTGGAGCGGTCCGGGTTCTTCTGATAGCGCACTGCCGCGGCGGAGGCAGTCCCCAGCAGATTGGTTTCGACCAGTCCGATGGTGAAGGCCACCTCTCCGCCGGTGCTGCGAAACCGCCAGTCAAACTGAGTGCTCCATCCGTCTTTGGTCTCCACCCGGAGAACCAGCCCGGAATCGGTCCGCACCGAGTCGATCTGCACTCTGCGGAAGATGCCGAGCGCCCGAAGATTGCGCTCCGATTCCGCCACCAGGGCGGAGTCGTAGACCTGGCCCCGCCGCAGCAGCACCTCCCGCCGCACGACCGGCGCCCGGGTCCGGAAGTGCAGCCGGTTGCCCAGACGGGCAAACCAGCTGCGTTCGTTGGGATCGAAGATGTCGCGCCTATGGAGCACTACGCGGTGGATCAGCAGTGCGGAGTCGACCGCGGCTGTGGTATCGGCGGTGGTCTGCGCGGAGAGCTGTAGGGGACCGAGCAGTACGGCGAGCGGCAGAAAGTGCCGAAGACGCAACAGAGCTCCAGGTAGAGAACGGCGGCTGAGGGAGCCGGAAGATAAGAGGGTCGCCTTACTCCAGTGCAGCCACGCTATCGAGAACCCGATCGGGATGGATTCCGCTGGCCTGCAGAGCCGCTTCCCGGAATTTACCGGTGCGGACCAGCCAACCTTCCAGCCCCGCTCGTTGAGCGCCCTCGATGTCGGACCACAGGTCGTCGCCCACCATGACCGCACCCTGGGTGCTGGCCAGACCGAGGCTCCGCACCGCGCCCTGGAAAAACGCCGGGCTCGGCTTGCCGGCGATCTCTGCGGTTTTCCCGCTGGCGAACTCGAGGCCGCTGACGAAGGGACCGGCGTCGAGCGCAAGCCGGTCATCGCGCTGCCAGTAGCGGTCGCGGGAGAGGGCGATAAACCCGGCACCCGCCAGCAGGTATTCGAATGCCTCCTGCATCAGGGCATAGCTCCACTGCTCGCCCAGGTCACCCACCAGAATAGCGTCCGGTACTCCGGAGCCGGGCCGGCCGCTGGTCCCGCCGGTCAGCTCGAACTGGTGGAGGTCCTCCAGCGCCGGGGCTGGGAGAAAGGGAGCGATCCGCTTGACACCCCGGCTTGCGGCCAGCTCGGCACCGGCCAATACCGCGCTGAAGATGTCCCGAGGTGAGACCTCAAACCCGTAGCCGGCCAGGCGCTGCACCAGTGCCGAGCGGGGACGGCTGGTGGTGTTGGTCACCAACCGGTAAGGCACGCCGGCCGATCGCAGGCGATGCAGCGTATCGGCGGCACCGGAGATAGCCGAGCCGCCGGAGTAGAGGGTGCCGTCCAGATCGAACAGGAAGGCTCGTGGAGTGGGCCTCATGAAGGCGGAGCCGAGACCTCCTTATATTCCGGCTTATGATGCCCTTGGTCCTCTGGGTCGCCCAGACCGCCCTCCTCACCCAACTGGCGGCCCCCTACCCGTTTAAGGTGGGTGAGACGCTTCGGTACGAGGCCAGGCTGGGCTACTTCCCGGTGGGGGAGGCCTCGGTCTCGGTCAATCGTATGGTCCGGGAGCGGGGAGAGGAGGCCTTCGAGTTTTCGGGGACCGGGCGAGGCGGCCCTCCCGGATGGCGGGTCAGCTACGATCTCACCTCCCGGGTGGCCAGCGATCAGTTTCACTCGCTTCGCTTTCATCGGAAGATGGTCCAGGGCGGCAAGGTGGACGAGCACGGCTACGTGATCGTGCCGGATTCCTCCCGCTACCGGGAGGAAGGTGTCGCCGGCGAGTGGCTGGCTCCGCCCGACCCGCTCGACGAGCTGGCCTTCTTCTACTACCTCCGCTCGGCACCGCTCGAGGTGGGCCAGTCCTACACCTTGGAGCGTTACTTCAAGACCGGCTACAATCCGATTCAGGTCACGGTGACCGGCAAGGAGATGCTGCCCGTCCTGGGCGGCGCCAACGCCTCCTGCCTGGCGGTGCAGGTCACCGCCCGGGGGTCCACCATGCGAGTCTGGTTCACCGACGACAAGCGGAGGCTTCCCGTTCAGGTGGAACTGCCGCTGCCGTTTGGAAGCGTCACATTAACGCTGGTCGGGAGTTGAGAGGTAAGCGGTGAGCGGTGAGCAGGCAACCTGACAAGATCGCGATTCGAGTGAAGATCTCCACCGCTCAACCCGCTTACCGCTTACCGCTTACCGCTCACCGCTCAGTACCTCCCCAGATAATTCTCTAT
>DASRIN010000192.1:0-2257 GCA_035649975.1 Gemmatimonadales bacterium | reverse complement strand
CGGTGGCGGAGTGCTCCGGCGTAGGGCTCGAGTGCCGGAACGAATTCCCCGACCGCCGCGAGCAGCTCGGGATGCAAATCCACCAGCGCTTCGGCAATCTCCTGGTGCAGCCGCAATGAATCCTGACCCAACTCACGCATGGTACCGGCGACGAACACCAGGCGACGATCACTCCGCATGGCCGCTGCGGTAGCAATCGCCGCCCGGAACGACTGCGGGTTGGCATTATAGCAGTCGTTCAGGATCGTCAGGGCACCAACCTGCATCAGCTCGCCCCGCCCGCTCGGAAGCGCGAACCGCTCCAGCTCCTGCGCCACCTTGTCGAGGTCGAGGCTGAGTGCCTCGGCTACGGCCCAAGCCCGCACTGCATTATCGGCCTGGTGGAGGCCTCGGGCCGCCAGGGCAAAACGGCGGCCTCTGATGGTGATGACCGGTCGAGCAGATTCATCGAGCATCACGGCGTCGGGGACCAGATCGGCCCCAGCCAGCGCGGCGGTGCGGACGAGTTGGGCCCGCTGCCGGGCTCCTTCCGCCAGTTTTGGCGGATCGATTCCCACAATTGCGAGCGGGACCCCGACTGTGAGCCCCAGCTTTTCCTCGAGGACTCCATCGAGGGTGCCGAAGCCTTCCAGGTGTCCAGCCACCGCGTTGGTTACCACCGCGATATCCGGCTCGATGATCTCCCGATACCTGGCGATCTCTCCCGGTAGATTGGCACCGGCTTCGACAATCATGGCCTCCGTATCCGGCGGAGCTTCGAGAATGGTCAGTGGCACGCCCACCAGGTTGTTCAGGTTGGCCCGTGTGGCATAAGTCCGGTACCTCGTACCCAGCACCGCCGCAAGCATTTCCTTGGTGCTCGTCTTGCCGTTTGTGCCGGTGATGGCAACCACCGGGCCCGAGAGCGTCCGGCGGCGGGCGCGAGCCAGGCGTCCGAAGGCCCGCAGCGGATCGTCGACCTGAAGAAGACGAAGCCCGGCAACTGGGTTAGTCCCCCGCCGGACCACCGCTCCTCGGGCACCCGCCTCGGCTACTTGCGCCAGGTAATCGTGCCCATCGAAGCGATCTCCGTGCAGCGCGATGAAGAGGGCGCCGGGAGCGATGGCGCGGCTGTCGGTGGAGATACCGCTGTAAGACAGCTCCGGCTCACCGGAATCTGGAGGCAGCTCGAGTGCCGTCCGAACTTCGGCGTCGGACCACCCAGTCACCGCCGGCCTCGGACAGCGTCCTGGACGATGACGCGCTCGTCAAAATCGATCTTCGTGGTCCCTATCACCTGATAGGTCTCATGTCCCTTGCCGGCCAGCAGGATCGTGTCACCCGCACGGCCCTCGTTCAGCGCCGTGTGAATCGCAGCCAGGCGATCGACGATTCTGAGGTGCGGCATACCCCGCATTCCTTCCTCGATCTCATCGATGATGGCATCGGGGTTTTCGGTCCGGGGGTTGTCAGAGGTCGCGATTGCCAGGTCGGACAGCTCGGCCGCAATTCGCCCCATCAGCGGACGCTTGCCCCGATCCCGGTCACCCCCACAACCGAACACCACGATCAGCCGGCCGGCCGTCAGCGGCCGCAGCGTGGTCAGCGCCCGCTCCAGGGAATCAGGGGTGTGGGAATAGTCCCGAAGCACGATACATGGAGTATCGGCAATGCGCTCCATTCGCCCGGGAACCTGTGGCGCGTTGGCCAGCCGCTGGACCACGCGCTGAAATGGCCGCTCGACAGCCAGGGCCGTCGCTGCGGCGGCAAGGGCGTTGGCTACGTTGAAGTCCCCCAGTAGCGGCAAGTCGACTTCGGCCGAGCCGAACCGTCCCACCATCTGGAACCGAGTACCACCGGCGCTGAGGGTAATTCCATCGGCCCGCACGTCGGCACCGGGCCGGAGTCCGAAGGTCAGGCGGGGCGAGCGGGGAGGCAGCGCCCGCCAAGCATCCTCATCCAGATTGATGACCTCGACTCCGCGGAGCCGGAGCAGTGTGCTCAGCCGGAGCTTGGCAGCGAGGTACGCTTCCATGCTCCCGTGATAGTCTAGGTGATCCCGGGTGAGATTGGTGAACACGGCGGCGGAGAAGCTGAGTCCATCGAGTCTCCCCTGGTCGAGGCTGTGCGACGACGTTTCCATCACCACCTCACGTGCCCCGCGGCTCAGCAGTGCGGCAAGGGTGGCCTGCAGATCGATGGGACCAGGCGTGGTCAGAGTTCCCGCGGTGGATGGGACTGCCTCACCCAGGCCGTCGAATGCACCCAGGGTACCGAT
>DASRIN010000191.1:0-2236 GCA_035649975.1 Gemmatimonadales bacterium | reverse complement strand
CCCCTCGCGGCGGCGCGAGCCAGCATCAGGTGCGCGACGTTGGCGCACACCACCAGCAGAACGAGCCCCACCGCGGCCATGAGGGTGACCAGCGACTGCGCATACTCGCTCCGGTAGTAGGAGAATCCCCGGGCCCCGGCCTCGACCCGGATGGGAGTCTCCCGCAGCTCGCGCTCGGTATCTCCCAGCCCGGTTGCGGTTGGATTCCGGGTGAGCGAGCTCCGGATCAGGCCGGTGAACTCACTTCTGGCGCGTTCGAGCGTCACCCCCGGCGCCAGTCGTCCCATCAGCAGGAGCCAGCTGGCCCCGCGGTCTCCGAGCCAGGGGTAGTGGGGGAGGAGCAGCTCTTCCATCATGAGCGGTATCCACATGTCGGTCCGCTGACCGACCACGTCTCCCGTCCACCCTTCCTGGGCTACGCCGATGATGGTGAGCGGAGACCGGTTGACGGTGATCGTCCGTCCGATCGCCGATCGGTCGCCGGCAAATCGGCGCTGCCAGTATTCGTGGCTCAGCACCACCACCGGATCGCGCCCCGGAGCCTGGTCTTCCGCCTGGGAGAATGTGCGCCCCGCGGCCGCCGGCACCTGCAATACGTCGAAGTAATTTCCCGAGACCAGCCGGCCCACCGGGTGCTCCACCGCATCGCCCTCCCCGACGATGGCGTCGAGCCGTCCGGTGTGGCCTGATGCGTACAGTCCGCTGGTGACCCGGTTCCCGTCGCGGAGATCGGCGTAGAGCGGATAGGAGAAGAGGTCCACCCGGGGACTGCCGGTCGACATGCCGTTGCTGCGCCGCGGATCGCCGAGGCTCACCAGCTGTTCGGAGTGGGGCACCGGCAGCGATCGCCGCATCAGCGCGTCGATCAGGCTGAACACCGCCGTGTTGGCCCCGATGCCCAGTGCCAGGATCAGCAGCAGCACCAGCGTGAACCCCTTGTTGGCCCGGAGCGCGCGCAGCGCGTAGAGGGTGTCCTGCCGCAGCGCGCCCAGATAGTCCCGGCGATTCATGGATCTGACCCTCTCATGGTCGATGGTGAGACACGCGCGGCGCACCCCTCCCAGATCCCCGAACAGCGCGAGGGCCTGCTCCCGCGCCGCGGCCGGGTCGAGACCCTGCTCGGCGAGCTTTCTGGCGCGCATTGCGAGGTGAAACTCGATTTCCGCGTCGACCTCCTGCTCGACGCGCTTGGCGCCCACCTCGAGCCGGAACGGGCCGGGAGTGCGCCGTCTCGCCATCACGCCGTCACCGGGCCGGCGGCCCGAAGCGCGCGACCCGCGGCTTCGACGAAGCGATGCCAGGAAGAGCTGCCGGCCTGCAGCCGGCGGCGTCCGGTCCGGCTCAGGGCGTAGAATTTGGCGGTCCGGTTGTTGTCGGAGAGCCCCCATTCCGCTTCCACCAGCCCCTGTCGCTCCAGCCGGTGCAGGGCCGGATACAGGGTTCCCTCCCCGATCAGCAGCGATTCGCCGGTCGCCTCGCCAATCCATTCCGCGACCGCATACCCGTGGCGCGGTCCCCAGCTCACCGCCTTGAGAATGAGGAGATCCAGGGTGCCGCGCAGGAGACTGACGTCGAGCTCATCCATGGTTCCGTCACCGAAGAGGTGCTGGACACTAGACGCCCTCCCCTTGTGACGCAAGGGGAGAGCGAGAGGAGTAGATTCAGTCCCTTCATGCCGAAGCCAGACGACAGCATCCGGCCGGTGATCCTGGCCAGCTTCATCGGGACCACCATCGAGTGGTACGATTTCTTTTTGTACGGCACCGCCGCCGCGCTGGTCTTCAACAAGCTGTTCTTTCCGACGCTCGACCCGCTGGCCGGCACCCTCTCCGCGTACGGCACCTTTGCCGTCGGGTTCCTGGCTCGTCCTCTGGGGGGCGCCGTCTTCGGGCACTATGGCGACCGGGTCGGCCGGAAGACCATGCTGGTCTGGTCGCTCATGATCATGGGGGCCGCGACCACGCTGATCGGCCTGCTGCCGACCTATGCCAGCATCGGCGTGTGGGCTCCGGTCCTCCTGGTGCTGGTGCGGTTTGCGCAGGGGATCGGCGTCGGCGGGGAGTGGGGAGGGGCGGTGCTGATGGCGGTGGAGCACTCCGGCGGGGCCAAGCGTGGTCTCCACGGCAGCTGGCCGCAAATGGGCGTCCCGGCCGGGCTGCTCCTCAGCACGGGAATCTTCGCGCTGCTCTCGAGCCGGCTGCCGGAATCGGAGTTCCTGAGCTGGGGCTGGCGGATC
>DASRIN010000190.1:0-8370 GCA_035649975.1 Gemmatimonadales bacterium | reverse complement strand
CGATCATCACCTCCCGCTGCACATCGTCGTCCTCACCCCGAAGACCGAGTAGCCGATCTACCCACTGGGAGAGCGGAAGCTCACTCGAGCTGCCGGTGTCCGGCAGAATGAGGGTGATGGTCTCTGCCAGATCCCCCACCGACTGATAGCTCTCCTCGAACAGCCACTGGGGAACGTCGGCTTCCTGCGAGGCCCAGGCCGCCAGCTTGCGCGAGCCCACCAGCCGCTTGGGCCGTCGGCCACTGAGGAAATGAACCGCCCAGGCGGCATCTGCCGGCGGAGCGGTTCTGAAGTACTCGACCAGTGCCGCGACCTTCTCATTGGTCGAGTTGGTCTCGTCAATCGAGGAATAGAGCTGCGCGAACGCTTTCATCCGGTAAGCTCACCCTCCAGATCTGCTGCCCCGCTGCCCCGCGGCCCTGCTGTCACCTCCTCCAATCCCTCGCTGACTTCGTCATCGCGCTCACCCTCGAAGCGGGTCTGCACCACCCGGGCATGGACCCCATGCTCGGTGAGCCAGCGGACCACCGGGCCGGTGAAGCCGTGCGTTACCCAGACCTCGCCGGCCCCGGTCGCCTGGATCGTGGCGAGCAGCCCGGGCCAGTCCACGTGGTCCGAGAGCGCGAATCCGCGGTCCAGAGCCCGCCGACGCCGGGCGCCGCGCACCAGCATCCAGCCGGAGGCGAAGGCCGTCGACTGAGCGCCGAAGCGGCGAGTCCAGGACGAGCCGCTGGCGTGGGGCGGCGCGATCACGATCGCTCCCCTGGCCTCGATCCGCCGTTCGGCAGTACCGGCGTATCGGGTAGGTGGAAGCGGCACACCCGCCTCGCGGTACGCTGCCGTCATCCGCTCGACTGCTCCGTGGGTGAGAATAGGACCGATCGAGGGATCCAGCCCGGCAAGGAGCCGCTGAGCCTTTCCCAGGGTGTAGCCATAGAGCATGCTGGTCTTTCCCACCGCCGCATTGGAGCGCCACCAGCCGTTGATCTCGGCGAAAACGTCCTCCTGCCGAGGCCAGCGATAGATAGGAAGACCGAAGGTCGATTCGGTGACGAACGTGTGGCAGCGAACTGGCTCGAACGAGGTACAGGTGGGATCGGGATCGGTCTTGTAGTCACCCGAGACGACCCAGATCTCTCCCCGATGAACCAGCCGGACCTGGGACGATCCCAGGATGTGGCCGGCCGGGTGCAGCGAGATCGTGACTCCATTCAAGCTGACCGATTCTGAGTACGGCACTCCCCGGATCCGGGCATTGGGCTCCAGCCGGGCCCGCAGCACTCCGACCCCCGACTCCGAAGTGAGGTAGGCCTGGGATCCCCAGCTCGCATGGTCGCCATGAGCATGGGTGATGACCGCCCGGTCCACCGGCTCCCAGGGATCCACGTAGAAGTCGCCCGGCTCGCAGTAGAGGCCGCGGTCGGTGAGGGTCAGCAGAGGCATACTGAAAGGTAAGATGGCGAGGCAGCGGGGCGGCGAGGCCGCTTACCTGCCTCGCTGATAGATCCCCATCAACGTCCCTTGAGCCAGTATGTGATCGGCCATGGCTTCTTCCAGCTCGGCCTTGGAGACGCCGTGGGGAAGCGAAAGCATGATGTCGAGGGCGTAGAGCCGGAAGTAGTAGCGGTGCGGCTTGCCAGGCGGCGGGCAGGGGCCGCTGTAACCGATCTCCCCCGAGTCGTTGCGTCCCTGCCGGGCGCCGGAGGGGAGCTCCGGCACCGCCGGTACCCCCGGCGACAGCTCCACCGTCTCGCCCGGCAGGTTATACAGGACCCAGTGCACCCAGGTGCCGCGGGGCGCATCGGGATCGTCGCATAGCAACGCCAGGCTCCGCCGCTCCATGGGAATGCCGGTCCAGGACAGTGGCGGGGAGCGGTCTTCACCCTCGCAAGTATGGGCTTGGGGGATGACGTCACCGTGCCTGAAGGCAGGCGAGCGCAGCTGGATGGGATCGGAGGGCACCGTCGCTCAACCCTTGCCGGCTTCAACCCAGAGCCGGATGGCCATGAGAACGATGAAGACAGCGAACAGGCGCTGAAGTGTGGCCCCGGACAGAGTGTGGGAAATCTTGGCGCCGACATACGCTCCCAGGAAGAGTCCCAGTCCAATCAGGAGCGAAGCCTTGATGTTGAGGTTGCCGTGCTGATAGTAGGCGTAGGCTCCCAGTATTCCCACCGGCAGCAGCATGGCGCCCAGGGAGGTGCCGATGGCCAGCTTGGCGTGGAAGCTCGCCAGAAAGATCAGCGACGGGATAATGAGGATGCCCCCGCCGATCCCAAACATCCCCGACAGCACTCCAGCAGCGAGACCGATGGCGAAAAAAACGAGGACCATGCGACAGAAACTCCCGGGAGAGGGGTGGCAAATGAGCACCGTAAAGTAGAGCCGCAACTGACGACTGGCGACTGGCGAGAGAATTATGCACCTTACTTCCTGCAGTTTCCCACCCCGCGGTACAGGCCTCGGATACTAGTCACCGATGAGGAGCTCCATGAGACGGGTCACGCCAGTCGTCCTCGCCGCTGCGGGATTGCTGCTCGCCCTTGATGTCGCCGGTGCACTGGCGAACAGACCGCTGGGCTTCCCCTACTCCTCGCTCGGTGCGGTATCCCTCCTCATTTATCTCGGCGTTGGACTCCTCAGCGGGCTGCGGGCCGGCTTCCTGGCCGGCGTCATCGCCGCCACGATCGTGGGCCTGCTGGACAGCACCCTCGGCCCGCTGGCAGCCTGGATGGCGGGATCCGGCCCGGTTGGCCAGACCATCACCGAAGAAGGTGTCATTGCCTATGGCATATCCGTGGTCACCGCGACGGCCGCGGCAGCGGGCACGGTAGGGGCGCTGGCCGGGGTCTGGGTGGAGCGACGGCGCGGTCTGCGGGCCGGGTCCAGGATCTCGTCCTCCTAACGCTTGCAAAAGCCATCGGTCGCGTCTCTCTTACACGGCCCATGATTTGTCTTCGGTACGTTCTGGGAGCAAGGCCGTGAATCGTCAGCTGTCTAATCTGGATGGCGAGTGGGAGTTCTACCCGGATCCGAAACAAACCCTCACCCCGAAGACGCTGCGACCGGAAGACGCACGACGGATCAAGGTGCCGGGTCCGTGGCAGGCGCAGTTCGATGATCTGCGAGATTACAGTGGCGTAGCGTGGTACCGTCGCGGCTTCGATGCGATCGGTCAGCCGGTCAGTCGGTCAGGCGGTCACGAATCGACCGTCTGGCTTCACTTTGGCGCCGTCGACTACTTCACCACCGTCTGGCTGAATGGCCGCCAGGTGGGTGAGCACGAAGGGGGATATCTGCCCTTCGAGTTCGATGTCACGTCCGCCCTGCGGCATGATGGGCCTAACGAGCTGGTGGTCCGGGTGATCGACCCGGGGAACGACGCCGATTTCCCGCCCGAGTTCACCTTCGCCGAGATCCCCCACGGTAAACAAAGTTGGTACGGTCCCATCGGCGGGATCTGGCAGAGCGTCTATCTCGAACGTCGAAGCCCGATCCACCTTACCCGACTTCGGGTCACGCCGGACGTGCCCGGCGAACAGGTTCAGGTCGATGTTGGACTGAGCCGGGCTACCGATCGTCCGCTCGCTCTCTGGCTCAATGTGAATGATCCCCGAGGGCAGGTGCGGCGCCACCGGTTCGTTCTGGGCTCCGGCAGAGATGGCGATGAGCTGTCTGTCCCGGTCCCCCAGCCGATGCTCTGGGATACCACTGTACCGAACCTGTATGAACTTCAGGCCGTCCTGCTCGACAGCACCGATGATCGAGCCGAGCCCCTGGATCAGGTCGGCACCCGTTTCGGAATGCGTACCATTGCCACCTCTCCCACCGGGCACCTGCTCCTCAATGGACGGGTTCTCTACCTGCGCGGCGCCCTGGACCAGGACTATTACCCTCACCTGATCTACACCCCGTTCAGCGACGAGGAGCTGGAGGAGCAGTTCCGCAAGGCGAAGCACATGGGGCTCAATTGCCTTCGCACCCACATCAAGATCACTGACCCCCGTTACTACGATGCCGCCGACCGGGTCGGTCTCCTCATCTGGACCGAGCTTCCCAACTGGCAGGACCTCACCGAGGCCGCCAAACGCCGCGCCAGGGACACTCTCTTCGGCATGGTGGAGCGGGATTGGAACCATCCTTCCATCATCATCTGGACCATTGTCAACGAGAACTGGGGTGTGGACCTGGCGGTGAATGCCGGCCACCGAGCCTGGCTGTCGGACATGTATACCGAGCTCAAGGAACGGGACCCGTACCGGCTGGTGGTCGGGAACTCGCCTTGCTTTACCAACTTCCACGTGGTGACCGACATCGAGGACTTTCACAACTACTATGCGATGCCGGACCACTATCGGAAGTGGAGAGATTGGGTCCAGACTTTCGCCAGCCGACCACCCTGGACGTTCGCCCATGTCTATGAGAGCATCGAGTCCTGGCGCGAGTATATCCGGGACCCGTGGAACCCCATCCCCCGCCAGCCTGCCCCAGAAGTACGTCGCAGGGGCAGTGAGCCCATGGTGGTCTCCGAGTTCGGTAACTGGGGACTGCCCGATGTCGGCAAGCTCAAGGAATGCTACGGCGGGAAGGAGCCCTGGTGGTTCGAGACCGGCATCGAGTGGGGCGACGGCGTCGTGTACCCCCATGGCATCGAGCAGCGCTTCAAGGCCTTTCATCTGGACAAGGTGTTCCCCACGCTGTCGGATCTCGCGGCCGCGAGCCAGCGGATGCAGTTCACCGCCCTCAAATATCAGATCGAGCAGATGCGGCGGCACCCCACCATCGTCGGCTATGTCATCACCGAGTTCACCGACGTGCACTGGGAGAGTAATGGACTGCTCGATCTGTGCCGGAATCCAAAGGCGTTCTACGATGTAATCGGGCAGGTAAACTGCCCCGACGCCATCGTTCCCACCGACTGGGAGCGGATCGCTTTCTGGGAAGGGGAGCGGTGCGAGGTCAAGCTGGCCCTGTCCCACTTCACCTCGGCCGATCTTCGGAACTCACGGCTGGAATGGTCGCTCGACCATTGGCCGGAGATCAAAGGCACGTTCGAGGGGGTGAATCCCGATCGGGCCCAGCTCACCAACATTGGCACCGTGGTTTTCGACGTGCCGCGGTTGGAGCACTCCAGCCGGGTCCGGCTGGAGATGCGTCTGGTCAGTGCCAACGGCGAGCTGGTCACCCGAAATCACCATGAGCTGTACTTCTTCCCCCGGCTGGAGACGCCGGCCCGTGACATCCGGCTGTCGGTTCCGGGTCTGCCCCGGCTTTCGGCCCGGCTGGCTGCGATGGGCTACGAGCTGGTGGATGACAGCGCGGCAGATCTCGTGGTGGTCGAGCGGATGACCGATGAGCTGCGCTGGTACGCCCAGAACGGAGGCCGGGTACTCTGGCTTGCCGAACAGCCGGAGTCCCAGCAGGCCCATCTCGGCTCTATCAGCATCGCGCAGCGCCATGGGCGCAGCTGGCAAGGTGACTGGGCCAGCAGCATGAGCTGGATCCGGCAGGACAAGATGTTCGGCGACATCCCGAGCGGCGGGACGGTGGACTTCGCGTTTGCCGACCTGACTCCTGAGACCGTCATCGTGGGGCTGACGCCGCGCGACTTTGCGGCCAACGTTCACTCGGGTCTATTCGTGGGGTGGGTCCATCATGTCGTGGCGTTGGTGGCCGAAAAGCCAATCGACCGGGGCCGGCTCATGATCTGCACGTACGGACTTCGGGACCATCTGGGCACCCACCCGGTGGCGACCATCATGATGCGGGATCTGATCACACGGACCGCCCGCGCCGGCGCCACTGACGAGCCCACCCGGCTTGTCAACCAGCCTCCGGTAGCGATGCCGTAAGAGAGGCGGAGAGTCGGAGAGGCGGAGGAGAAATCAACGGGGTTGGCCGGAGCAGAGCCGGGCCTGAGCCTGCCGCAGCGCTGCGGCGTACTCCGCCGAAAGTATCCGCTCCAGCCTGCCGTCGTCCCGGCGCTTTAGGTCCCACAAACCGCTGTTGTGCCAGTGATCCGGGTCCTCCCAGTCGGGCCGGTCGATGACCGGGTACACGCAAAGACCCTCCACGCCCACGCCGGCGTCTCGGGCCCGGGCCACTTCGTCGGCAACCTCCCTGATCCAGCGGCCCCGTCCCGCACCGAAGTGACTAGTCTCGCTCACCACCACCGGACGCCAATACCGGTAGTAGACCTCCGCGAGCAGTGAGCTGAAGGGCACCCACCGAGGGTCGCGTGGAGCGTCCTCCCACCGCAGCCGGACGTCCGGGTGCTCCCATTGGTTAGCGTGATAGTAGTTGACGCCAACGATGTCGAGATAGCGCGGGTGGCCGCCCAGCTCTGGCGACATCGCCCCGGCCAGCATGTCCCAGGCTTCGAACTGCGCGGCCCGCTGGTCGGCTGCCGCCCGGGCCAGCTCCGGATGCTCCTTTGGGGTGAGCACGTGGATCAAGGGCTCGGTATGCATGATTCGGGCGGTAGGATCGACCGCCCATATGGCTTCGATTCCAGCAATGGACGCCCGCACCAGCTGCTGCTTCAGGGCCCGTCCCACATCGTTGCGGTGGGGGTGAATGTACGCCTTCTCCCCCGCAGCCCAGGCCAGAAACGAGATCTCGTTCACCGGGGTGTAAAACTGGATCCCGTCGGTGTGGTCGGCGATGAACCGGGCAACCGCGCCACAGTAGCGGGCGAAGCTATCGATGAATCCCGGACTCAGAATGTCGAGATCATCGGGCCAGCCGTAGTGGCACAGGGCCCAGATTACCTGGAGCCGGTGTCGGTTGGCGGCCTCCACGAAGGGTTTCAACGAGGAGAAGTCGAAACCTCGGCTGCTTTCGATCAGATGCCACCGGGCTCCATCCCGAACCGTCCTGATATCCCACTCGGCCAGCCGGGCGTAGTCCTCTTCCACCTGCACGTCGTGCTGGGTCGCGGACACCATGTCGATCCGCACCCCGGACTGATTGATGTGAGCGGCGGACTCGAATCCCGCGATCCATAAGGACTGGAGCAGGCGGGAGGAGCCCTGCCGGGGCAATGGAGCGGGAACGTGAGTAACGGCGCCGTAGGTGTGCTTCACGCGAGTCGGCGCTAGGGGCTTGTCGGACGGTTGTGGCATAGGACTACGCGGAGAGGCTTTGCTCGATTCCGATGTTGCCGACGGCTGCCTCGGAATCGCTGATGTAACTGCGGAATTGCTCCACCAAAGGTGTGGCACGCCATCGCTGGGTCCCATCCTGCGTGTAGAGTCCCAGATCCAGCCGGTATTCGTCCAACGGCCCCCGCCCGAACCGGTATTTCCAGTCGATCATGGTGAAGAGCGGAAACCAGGTGTAGCCCAACACCGGAATGCCCCGGCCCCGCAGCACGCGGATGGCGGCCACCGAGGCCTCCAGCCAGCGGGCGCGAACCGATTCGTTCCCCTTGGCGCTGGTCTCGGTCACCATGATGGGAAGCTGGTAGCGCCGGTAGTAGTCCTCGATCAACGCGCTGAACCCGGCCCCGTCCTGCTCCACCGGCTGGTAGGCGAGGCGGCCACGGCGGTCGATGTAGAGCTGAGTGGTGGACCACTGGGGGTAGAAGTTGAGCCCCATCAGACTGAACGGCACCGGCCGCGCGGCAATGGCGGCCAACCGGTCGGGCGAGGCCCCGTTCCGAACCAGCCAGGGGAAGAGCGCGTGATCCGGAGTGACCCGTCCAGTCAGAAGGTCGTACGCGAGAAAGGTGCGCGACTGCTCCTCCCGCGCCACCGCATGAAGGTCTTCCCGCGCCGTGCGACTGAGCCCCGTGGCCTCGACGTGCACCAGGATGGCTTCCGGATCCACTGAGAGCAGGGCCGCACTGGTCTCGATGATCCCCTCCACCACCTGAAGCAGGATCTGCACGTAGCCGCTCTCGCTCCGGAGGTAAGGGGGCCAGAGTCCCCGCTGCCCGCAGAAGAGGGCCGTCACGATCGGCTCATTGAGTGGCGTGTACCAGCGCACCAGACCGGCGTAGCGCTTGGCGAAGGCCGCGGCGTACGAGGCTACTGCGATGGGGTATTCCGCGCTGGCGAATTCCCGGCGGAGCCAGAAGGGGCAGCCATAGTGCATCAGGTCGATGATCGGCGTGATGCCGAGGTCGTGGACCATATAGGGAATGACCTGATCGGTCCACCGCCAGTCGAACTCGCCGGGCTGGAACGGCTCCAGCCGGTACCAGGGCACTCCCCAGCGCACCATCTTGAGCCCGAGGTCGCGCACCAGCGCCAGGTCCTCGCGCCAGTGCTCGTAGTGGCCCATCAGCTGGTACTCGTCCAGCGCGCGGTGACCAGGCCGGGTCTGGGGCACGAAGGTGTTTTCGATCCCGGTGGCCCATAAGAAATC
>DASRIN010000189.1:0-3610 GCA_035649975.1 Gemmatimonadales bacterium | reverse complement strand
CGTGTCGCCCGGCGTGAGGACAGCCTCCAGCGGGGCTCTCACGCTCCGCGACTTCCGCACGTCCGTCCAGCTGCGGGCGACGCGGAGGTCACTGCCGCTCTCGGCTGGTAGCGCGGCGACTGTCGCGGTCTCCAGTGGGGCTGTTCTCACCATGGAGGACTCCACCTCTGGGCCGGTTCTCGCCATTGAGGACCTCACCTCCGCCTTCTCGTCCCTGGTTTGACCGGCTCGGCCGAGAGTGGCCGACGCGAGAACTGCCACTACGGCGAGGGCCATCGCTGCCCCTTTCGGCGTGAGGAACCGCCCCAGCTCGAGGCCGTCGTTCCTCGGCCCAACCCTGGCGGGAAACTCGCGGCCGCAGCCGGGACACCGGATGGCGATGCTCAAGGCTCGCTTGCCGCATGCGTCGCACTTTCTGTAGGATCCCCCCATCACAGTTGCTCCGGCTCCTGTTGCGTCGTCGAGGCTATCGGCGTTGTAAGTGCTTGATCGTTCATTGGTCGAGAAGGGAAGACCTTCCAGATGCACCTTCGATGGCAAGTCAAGTGCCACCTGCCTCTCGGCGCGATGATGTTCCCTTCCCGAGTTCATCTCCTGTCCGTCTTGATCAACGCAGAAGGGCTACCGCACCGGCCCGAGATACCGGTCCAGCCAGGCCAGCGTCTCCCCCAGGAACACGGTGCGGGGCACATAATGCACCCCATCCGCCACCACGTTCCGCTTCTGCTCCGGCGGCGTGCCGAGCAGGTCGTACATCGGCCTGACCGCGGTCTCCAGCGGGAAGGTGTTGTCGTATTTCCCGTTCAGCATCAGCACCGGGGTGTGAACCCGGGGCAGGTAATTGATGTCGTCCACCTCGGGTAGGGCAGACCGAAAGTTGAGTCCGGCCACGGCCAGCACTGCTGCCTGGAACCTCGGCTCGATCGCCAGGATCACCCCGCCCAGTCTACCTCCCCAGCTAAAACCCAGATACGCCAGCTTGGTGCTGTCGATATCGGGACGGCTCCCCAGGTAATCCACCGTCCGGCTGACCTCTCGCTCCCATTGAATCACATGTTCCTTGTATCGGTTGGTCGGGTCCGGGTCCGAGTATCTGGTCCCGTCGTCCCGCTCGTAGGTCCCCTTGTAGACGGGGTAGATGACGGCGCGGCCTCCCTCCACCAGAAAATCGAAGAGGTTGATGTTGAGCGTCTCACTGGAGCGGGTTCGTAAGGACTGGCTTCCCGGGAAATACACCACCGCCTGATAGGGTGGACGTGCATTCAGAGGCAGATACACGTAGGCCGGGAGCCGCTCCCCTCCATAGCCGGCATCGTAGGACACCTTCTCCAGCCGCCACTGCGGCGTCGAGTCCCTTCGTTCCACCCGCGATTCGAGTGGCGCCGGGTCGTAGGTGAACAGCCGGCGGTAGAACCGAAAGGTTTCCTCCGAGACCGGGCGTTCGGTGCGATAGTCTCGAAATATCGGCTCGATCACCCGATCGGCCGGCCTGGTGTCCGCCTTTGGATCCACCGGGCGAACCAGCCGGATCCCGTTGGTGGGTGAGCGGTCGAAGGGCGAGTGAATTGCGGACTCGAAGAACCGATGTCCTGGATCATCCCAGCCGCCTCCCAGGATGTAGCGGCCGCCGGCAGCCTTGGATGGGTTGAGGCACCATTCGCGCACATTGCCCGCCATGTCCAGGGCGCCTCCCGCCGTCATTCCACCGAATGAACCCACGGGCGCCGTTCCGTCCCGCACCCGGTCGATGTTGCTGGCCGCAAGGATCGCCCCGCTGGCCTCGAAGCGGGCGGCGTGGGACCACTGGAACACGTTGGGCAGCCGCTTTCCGCGGAACTGGGCGTATGCCGCCGCCTCGTACCAGCTCACTCCTCCGACCGGGTAATTGCCCCGTCCGGCGGGATAGCGTCCCGCCTCCCAGGTGGCGGGTCCCGGGCGGCCAGTCTGGTCGACAAAGCGGGTGACGGCTTCTTGCCAGGAGAGACTACGGCCCTCGAGCTCGAATGGCTGGACCCACAGGTCTCGGCGCCGGTAGCCCCCGGAGTCGACGAAGGCCTGGTACTCCTGGTTGGTTACCTCGAGGCGATCCAGGTAGAAATCCGGCAAGTCTACGGCGAGAGTCGGGAGCTGGGGGATACCCGGCATGGACCGGCCGCCGAGCACAATGACCATTCCGGGAGGAAGAGTGCCATTGGTAGCCATGCCGAAGCGGATGGAAGTCGGCATCCCTCTTCCGCCTCCCGGGTTCGCCGCGCCGATGTCGACCGCCGTGGCGTATCCTGGTGCTTCGAACCTGAGCTGCGACACCGTCGGCAAGCGAGGAAGCAGGACCTGTCGAATTGGGGCTGTCCCCAGCAACTGCCAATCGTTCGAACGGGCAGTGTAGGGCGCGCGGTATACCCGGGCGCCCACCGGAGTCCCTTGGATGTGGACGGTGTCGGCTACCACTGCCCGCAGGGCCGCGACCGTCGAATCATGAGGGATGATCCGAGCCAGCCGCCCGGCCAGCCGGTACGCCGCTTCCCAATCTCCCGCGGTGATGTCCTGCTGCAGCGCAGGAATGGTCCGCGTCCTGGCCCACAGCGTGCGGCCGGCCCGGGTGAAGGTCTCGGCTACCGCGAGCAGCGCCACGATCGCCACCAGGGAGAGCAGGGCCAGCCTGGCGTTTGGACGCCGAGCCGACGGTTGGTGAGTTTCGGTGCCGGCCGCGAGCGCCTCGGCAAACTGCTGGGTGCTCTCGAACCGATCGGCCGGCGTCTTGGCCAGGGCGCGAGTTAGGGTCGAGGCGAGTGGCAACGGGACCCCGGGCCGAGCCCGCGTCAAGTCCGGAACTTCGCCGATGAGATGCTGGCGGACCACGCTCTCCGCGGTGGGGCCGCCGTAGGGGGGCTGGCCCGCGAGCATCTCGTAGAGCACGCAGGCGAGGGAGTACAAGTCGCTCCGTCCGTCCACGTCAGATCCCCCGGCGGCCTGCTCCGGGCTCATGTAGGCCGGGGTGCCGACCGAGAGGCCGGTCTGGGTCAGCCGCTCGCTTCCGGCGACTCCCACGGCCCGAGCGATTCCGAAATCCGCCACCACGGCGTGCTCGGCCTCGAGCAGGATGTTCTCCGGTTTGATATCCCGATGCACCACCCCATGGCGGTGGGCATAGCTGAGTGCGTCGGCGACCTCGCGGCTGATACGAAGTGCCTGAGGGACCGGGAGCTGCTTGACCCGGGAGAGCAGGTCCCGCAGCGATTCTCCTTCCACGAAGGGCATTACGTAGAACAGCAGGCCACCGGCTTCTCCGGAATCGTGCAGTGGCAGAATGTGGGGGTGGGTCAACTGGGCGGCGATTTTGATCTCTCGGAGGAAGCGCTCGGTGCCCAGGTAGGCTGCCAGCTCTGGGTGGAGAACCTTTACGGCGACGAGTCGATCGTGCTTGAGGTCGCGGGCCAGATAGACAGTCGCCATGCCGCCCCGGCCGAGCTGGCGCTCGATGGCGTAGCGGTCGGCGAGCGCGGCCTTCAGCTGTCCGGCGAGGGTATTGGGCACGTGACAGGGCTCCGACCGACCGACCGCCGGACCGACCGACCGTCCGACCGCCTACGGAAATATTCCCAGCTGCTCA
>DASRIN010000188.1:0-5589 GCA_035649975.1 Gemmatimonadales bacterium | reverse complement strand
GGGCACCGTCATCGACGGCACCTTCAACCTCTGGCTGGTGGGAGAGGGGCCGGTGCCCAACGTCACCGGTCAGGCCCCGACCAGCAACGATTCCATCGCGAAGCGGTCCAACGCGAACTACCTGCGACTGATCAAACGGCTGTTCGACGCCGGGGTGACGATGGTGCCGGGCACCGACGGCAGCAGCTATAACGTGGAGCTCGAGACCTATGAGCGCGCCGGAATGCCCGCGGCCGCCGTGCTCCAGATGGCCACGATCGTTCCGGCGCGGGTAATGCGAGACGACCGGGATTACGGCAGCGTGGCGGTGGGGAAAGTGGCCGACCTGATCATCGTGAACGGCAAGCCCACCGAAAAGATCTCCGAGCTCCGGAAGGTGGAGCGAGTCATTCGGGCGGGGCGAGTCTATGAAACCAGGGCGCTCCGGGGCGCCCTGGGCCTGAACTGAGCCGCTCGAGCAGCGCCCTCGGCGCCACCCTGTCACGCGCACAAGGTTTTTCCGACCCTACCTGAGTACCGCTCCCCCAATCGACTCCGAAGCTGTTCCATGGGCCTTGAGCAACGAGGTAGACCGTGAGGTATCGCGCCCGCATCGCCGCCGCCTTGCTGCTGATCGGCTCGATTGGTTCCGGCACTGCGGCGGCACAGGACCTCGCCGGCAAGGTCGAACCCCTGCTCCAGCAGGCGAGGGCGCAAGGGCTGACCTACCTGAACTCCAGGGACGAAAAAGCCAAGAAGGCCGCCAAACAGAACCTGGGTGAAGCCGAGGATCTGTTGAAGGAGGGCCTGAAGCGGGAGTCCCAGCGGGAGAAGTACTGGGAGCTCCTGGTGACCACCTATTTCTATCAAGCCTACTTCGGCTTTTCGAAGAATTACGACGAATGCGTCAAAACCGCCGGAGAGGTCCTGGAGCGATTTCCGGCCAATTCACGCATCGCCTATTTCAAGGGCTATGCGCACTACAACGACCAGGAATACTCCGAAGCCCTCAAGGCACTGAACCGCTACCTCGCGGCCCCGTCGCGCGATTCAGCGAGCGAAGCGCAAGCCCGGCAGCTGGTGCAGGCGAGCCAGGAGCAGTTCATGGGCAACTGGAACCGCCAGGCCAACTTCTATCAGTCGCGCGAATCCCGGATCGAGTCGGTCAACCCGCAGACCTATAAGCCGGTGACCGTCTTTCAAGCGACGCGGGAGTGGGAATTGGAGCTGGGAAGCCAGGGATTTGCGGCGCTCACGGCCAATGCTCCCAAGCTGGAAGATCCGGAGCTCCAGACCTACCTGGAGGATCTGGTCGCCCGGCTGCTCAGCAAGAATCCGGGCTCGGCGTTCGACTTCAAGCTCACGGTCCTCAACTCGCCCCTGGTCAATGCCGTCACCCCGCCGGGGCACATCATCGTCTACAGCGGTCTGGTCGGTTTTGCCGAGAACGAATCGGAATTGGCCGGCGTGCTCGCGCACGAGCTGGCCCACAACTATGCCCACCACCAGGCCCGGGCCGCGATCAAGGCCCAGCTGTTACAGAGTAGCGCCAATTCGCTCACTCAATTGATCAACCCGAGAGGTGACGCGGGGAAGCTCGCGGTGTCGGTGGGGACGGGCCTGGGCGTGACGCTGCTGCTCAGAGCATACAGCCGCTTCGAGGAGAAAGAAGCGGACCTCTATGCCGCGCACCTCATGTTCAACGCCGGCTACAACCCGACGGCTGCGTCCGGCTTCTTCCTCAAGATGTACAAGGCGAATCCGAAGCAGCCCATCAAATTCCTCAGCACTCACCCTCCGGTACCCGATCGCGCGACCTATGTGACCGATTACCTGGAAAGTTTTCCGCTGGATCGCGAACTGACCATCGACAGCCCCGCTTTTCAGAAGCTCAAGGCGCGGCTATCTCCCGCGGCACCGGGGCGCGGCGCATTGCCGCCGCTCTGAGAGAGGACCACTCGTGAACCCGTTGCGGTACGCCAAAGCACTCGCCTGGACCGTCGTGCTTCTCGCGATACCATGCGCCTTGTCGGCTCAGCCCTGCACAGCGAAGCAACAATATGACGACGCTGAGAAGGCGGTGAAGAAGGCCGAGCAGGAATTGACGACATTGCAGACCAAGCACAAGCTGCCGCCGGTAAAGATCGCCAAGGCAGACCAGCCGCGCGAGTTGGCCGACAAAGCGCAAGAAAAGGCCATACGGGACCAGACCCTGAAGGCCGCGGAAAAAGAGCTCGTCGACGCGCAAAAGGACCAGGTCAACTTTGGCTCTGACCCGAACAAGGGCACGCGGCTGAAAAAGCTGACTGGCCTGATCAAAGCCCACCAGGACACGATCGCCGCGATTCGCACCGAGCTCGACGCCAAGAAATCCGACGTCGACAAAATCAAGGAGACGAAAAAAGCTGGGACCGACGCCGAAACCGACGTCAAGAAGCTGATGACCGGCATCCAGCTGGGCAGCAACGCATCGGATGTCGACGATGCGAAGAAACAGGTCGACGACGACATGGCGCAATTCGAAAAAGCGTACCAGGCCAATCAGCCGCCCGAGCTCGGGTGGTGGCAGAAGCTTAAGAACGGGCTGACTGGCGGAGGGGCGATCAATCCCACGAACAGCCCCCCCCCTGTGACCACCGCAATGCAATGCCAGCCAGTGATCGAGAAAAACCGAGCCCTGGCGCGCCAGCAGGCGATACGGGAAAAGCACCTGAACGACTACCAGAACGTCGACCAGAATTCCCCCAACGCAGCCGGGTCGCGGACGGCCAGCCTGCAGGCGATCAAGAACTCTGAGGATCAGATGGCCGCCGACCTGACGGCTCTGCGCACTGCCGTGCAAGACTGCCACAAGGAGCTGCAGGACGGTTTGAAAAAAGTTGGCACCAAGCGCACCGAGCTGGAACAACTGGATCCCGGGAATGCGATCCGGGACCGGCAGGAGGAGCTCACGAAGCTGGAAGCGGACAAGTCGCTCGAAACGGAACGGCAACGGTTGGTCGATGAGCAAAAGTTGCTCGGTGACCTGGTGACCAGGAAAGAAGCGGACGTGAAAAACAGCCGAGTAATGAAGGAGGGTGCCGACGCAATGCTCGACGAGGTGAACAAGATCATCGAAATCGAGGCCAACCGCGACGCGGTGACCAACCTCAAACCCGCCTACGACGCGGCGGTCACGGACAAGAATCTGATGCTGCAGGCGGCGAACACCAACCTGGCCGCGACCAGGACTTTTCTCCTCGATTGGACGGCGGTGAGAGCTGCGAACGACCCATACCAGACCCACAAGAAGACCTTTCTCGAGCAAAAGAAGACCTGGGAAGATCGGGTGAAAGCCTGGCAGACCACTAAAGACCCGGCCACGGCCAAGGCCCTGGGCGATGAGCGCACACGGCTGGCAGCTGACAAAGTGGTGTTGCTGCGGGAGAAGGCCGCGCTGGTGGCCGTGCTCAGGGCACGCAATCTCAACTACAAGAATTTGTGCGAACGCAAGAAGCAGCTGGCCGACGCGCTGAAATCCGCCAAAGCCGACCTGGACACCTACAAATGCTTCACCGATGCCGCCACCGCAATTACCGAGATCGATACCCGGACCAGCGAGCTCGGCGCCTTCATCGAGGAGCCGCGAGTCCTGGTGGGCGGACCATCGCAGCTCGAGTCCTGGGACCCGAGTGTGGCGTCCGTGGAGCTCCGGGAGCCGACTCTGCTCGAGGCCCTGGCATGCAAAGTCGAGGATTTCCAGCTCGAGAAAGATCTCGACGCTCTCGCAGAGGAAATCGTCCTGGAGGAGTTCAACCCGACAACTGACGAGCCGACCGACTCGGTCCCCGGCGACCTCAGCAAGAACACCGGTGCGGTGAAGGTGCCGCGCTACTACGTGTTCCTGCTCACCAACGCTTCCAACGGCCTCTACGTGGGCGACGAGGATGGGATCAAGCAGAGCACCCGCTGCGGGTTTGTCGGGGGCGGGATTGGTTGCAAGCCGACCGATCTGATCAGCTACAGGAAGCTGCTCGGCCCCTTCGCCAGCCAGGACGAAGCCCAGGCTGCCTTGTGCAAGAGCATCACGGAGTCACGGATCTTCCCCCTCGGCATCGGGATGAAAGGCCGCTGGCAGGGCGGCAACACCTGGTACGGGTTGTGGAATGCCTCCGTGAGCGGTTGCCCGCGGTAGATGCGCGCGCTCCCGCTGCTGCTGGTACTGCTGCTGGGTGGAGTCCCCGCGGCGGCGGTCAGCACCTACAAGGGGCTCCAGCCCGGCAAGAGCACCCGCGCTGACGTCGAGCGCACGCTGGGCCAGCCGGTCCGGGCGGTGAGCGCGACGCTTTTCGAGTACTCGCTCGCGGACGGGCCCGGAAGCATCCTGGTGGAGTTTCGCGCCGATGCGGTCGTGGACCGGATCGAGCGCCGGTTCCTGAAACCGGTCTCCCGGTCCGCCCTGCTCCGCTCGCTCGGATTGCCGGAGACACCCGAGGAGAAAGGGACGAACCGCGAAGGAAAGCTGGTGGAATACTTCGGCGACGTGAACACCCTGGCGCTGACCTTTGCCTCCGGCGAGGCAAGATCGGGCGTCATGAGCGTCGGCTATTACAGCATGGAATTGTACGAACGCGGGCTGGGAAAGGCGCGCAACCCCGTGGTGCAGTTCGACCCGGCGGCATGCCGGGAGCTGTATTACTGGTCGCAGGGCGAGCGCGACGCAGCCAAACGCGCCAAGAACGTGGGCCGACACCAGGAAATCCTGGAAATTCAGATCCTGGCCCAGCGCGGTGAGTGCGTGAAGGCGCAGAGTCTGGCCGCGAAATACAAGGAGTCCTACCGCTAGCCTCCCGCGGCTCAGTCGGCCCGGGCGCCTCGGATGAGGATCACTCCCGCCCAGTAGAATGGGTGCGCGGTCGCGGGCTGCCGGCGCAACACCAGTTTTGCGCTGCGCAAGGCGGCTCCGGGCTCGTGCCCGCCGGCCAGCGCGCGGTGAAACTCGCCCATCAAATCCGCTGAGGCAGGACCGATCGGCCACTGGGTCGCGACGACGGCCTGCGCACCTCCTGCCAGGAACGCCCGCGCCAGCCCCATGAGGCCCTCGCCCTGGTAGAGACGCCCCGACAGGGTCTCACAGGCGCTGAGCACCGCGAGCCGTACCGGTCGCCGGTCCTGAGCGATTTCCTCGAGATGAAAAAAGCCATCAGCCACGCTGTCGGCCCCGAGTCGCAGGTGAGAGGCCAGCGGCTCGCGGTCATCCGCCTCGGCATGGGTCGCGAAGTGCAGGATGGTGTATTTGCCGGTGGCTTTGCGGACCGCGGTCTCGCTCGCGTCGGCTCCTTCCAGCACGGTGACCTGTCCCGCGGGCCAGGCTGCCCGGATCGCCGCCACCTCGGACTCGCCACCGGGAGCGTCCCGGTTGATCGCGAGCACCCGGGTCGGACCGGCAGTCACAGGACCACTGTCCCTCGACGGAAGGAACTGAGCCGTGGGAAGGATCTCGATCTGGAAGCGATCCACCGCGTAGCGAGCGGCGGCGTACGCCGCCGGGTTCGCCGGATCGACCGGCGGCTCGACGACCAGGGCGTCGAACGGGACAAGATGCAACGGGCCGTCCGGTACGATATACAG
>DASRIN010000187.1:0-5931 GCA_035649975.1 Gemmatimonadales bacterium | reverse complement strand
ATCAGGCCGGGTACTGGTGGAAGCCGTCCGAAAGCGGCTGCGCCCTCGGCAGATCCTCACCCGCAAGGCGTTTGAAAACGGGATTGCGGTCGTCATGGCGCTGGGCGGGTCCACCAATGCCGTGCTTCACCTGCTCGCCATCGCCCGGAGCGCCGGCGTCCCACTTTCCCTCGACGACTTCGAGTCGATCCGGGCCCGGACTCCAGTGCTCTGCGATCTCAAGCCATCCGGCCGCTTCGTGGCAACCGACCTCCACCGGGCCGGCGGTGTGCCGCTGGTCATGAAGATCCTGCTGGAGCACCGGCTGATTCACGGCGATGCTCTCACGATTACCGGAGAGACCGTCGCCGAGGCGCTGCGGGCCGTACCCAAAGAAGCTCCCGGCAATCAGGAAGTGATTCGGCCCTGGGGCCGGCCACTCTATCGCGAGGGACACCTTGCCATTCTGCGGGGAAACCTCGCGACGGAAGGCGCGGTCGCGAAGATAACCGGAGTCAAGTCACCCAAGTTGACCGGTCCCGCACGGGTATTCGATTGCGAGGAGCGCTGCCTCGAAGCAATTCTTGCGGGGCGAATCCGTCCCGGAGACGTAATCGTGATCCGCTATGAAGGGCCGCGCGGAGGTCCTGGCATGCGGGAGATGCTCGCCCCTACATCAGCGCTGATCGGAGCCGGCTTGGGCGACTCGGCCGGCCTGATCACGGACGGCAGGTTTTCCGGCGGAACCTACGGGCTGGTCGTGGGTCACGTAGCACCCGAGGCGGCGGCCGGCGGCACCATCGGCCTGGTGCGGGAGGGCGACTCTATCACCATTGATGCCGAGCGCCGCCTGCTTCAGCTCGAGGTCCCAGCCGACGAGCTGGAGAGACGGCGGGCCGCCTGGGCTCCGCCGGCTCCCCGGTACACCGCCGGCGTGCTCCACAAGTATGCCCAACTCGTGTCCAGCGCCAGCCTGGGAGCGGTTACCGACCTGTAGTGGCGGTTGCCTCGATTCGGGCCAGCGCTCGAACAATCTCCTGACCCATCTCTCCGGTTGTCAGCACCGGCTCTCCCGGCCGCGCCAGGTCCCGAGTACGGCAACCGGCCCCGAGTGCTTGGCGGACCGCTCGCTCGACCAGATCTCCGGCCTCGGGTAGCCCGAGCCCATATCGTAGCAACATGGCCGCCGAGAGAACGGCTCCGATTGGATTGGCCAGATCTCGGCCCGCGATGTCGGGGGCCGATCCATGGACCGGCTCGAAGAGTCCCTGTGCATCACCCAGTGAGGCCGAGGGCAGGAGACCGAGCGAGCCGGCCAGCACGGCGGCCTCATCGCTCAGAATGTCACCGAACAAATTCTCGGTGAGGAGGACGTCGAAGCTTCCTGGATCGGCCACCAGGCGCATGGCCGCGAAATCCACGTACAGATGCTCCAGCGTGACCTCGGGATAGTCTTTGGCCACCCGACCCACGCAGTCGCGCCAGAGCTGAGATACCTCCAGCACGTTGGCCTTGTCGATCGAGGCCACCTTGCCCCGCCGCTCGCCAGCGGCTTCGAAGGCCACTCGCGCGACGCGCTCTACTTCCTCCTCACTGTACCGAAGTGTGTTCCAGGCACTGGTACCGTCGCGACCCCGGGGTGCGCCATAGTAGAGACCCCCGGTGAGCTCTCGAACGATCAACAGATCGACATCGTGCAATCGCTCGGGCCGTAGCGGAGAGATCTCGCTCAGGGACGGATGCACCGCCACCGGCCGCAGGTTAGCGTAGACACCCAGCAAGCGGCGGAGCCCGAGCAGTCCTGCTTCCGGGCTTCGACTGGCGGGGCCGGTGTACCTAGGATCGCCGACTGCACCGAGCAGCACCGCATCCGCATCCAGCACGCCCTGACGGGTGCGCGAGGGCAGCGGTTCCCCATCCTCCACCAGGGCCTCGGCGCCGATCGCATGCTTGGCAAGATCGATCCGGTAGCCAAACAGCTCGCCCGCGAGCTCCAGTACCCGCACTGCCTCGCGGGTCACCTCGGGACCGATGCCGTCCCCCGGCAGCACCGCTACGCGGAAGCGTTTCACCTGGCCCGCCTGCGCTCGAACGCCGCGATCCGCGGCTCCTCCAGCAAGGTCCGCCCGATCTCGTCCAGGCCGTTCAGCAGCATTGCTCGCCGGTACGGCTCCACCTCGAACTGCGAGTGGAAGCCGAACCGGTCGCTCACCGACTGGGCACCGAGGTCCACGGTCAGCTCGTAGCGGTCGCCCGCGGCGCAGCGGCGGAACAACTCGTTCACCGCGGCCTCCGGCAACGTGACAGGCAGCAGCCCGTTCTGAAAACAGTTGCTCTGGAAGATGTCGGCGAACGAGGGTGCGATGATGGCCCGGAATCCAAAGTCGGCGAGCGCCCATGGCGCATGCTCGCGCGAGGAGCCACAGCCGAAGTTGGCGCCGGCGAGCAGGATCGTTGCGCCGCGGGCCTCAGGCCGGTTGAGCTCGAACTCGAGATTGGGATTTCCATCAGGACCGAAGCGCCAGTCGTGAAAGAGCACCGCGCCAAAGCCTGAGCGCTCGATCCGCTTCAGGAACTGCTTGGGGACGATCTGGTCGGTGTCGACGTTGCTGCGATTGAGTGCGGCGACGCGACCGGTGTGAGCAATGAACGGCTGCATACTTTCGCTCGATGTTTTATGCAGACTGCTCTGAAAGCAGTCTCGACGGTCTCTCAGGTGAAATTTGTAAGTCTATGAAACCGCGTTATTAACAGGCGTCCACGTAAGGTCAGATCTGGGCTGCATACTCGGCTGTCGGAGAGAGTTCCGTCCTGATGTCGCTCCGTAAGTAGGCGCGAACATCTACCAGCCGTCCGGCCAGCGCAGCCGCAGCAGCCATGGCGGGACTCACCAGATGAGTCCGTCCTCCCCGCCCCTGCCGGCCCTCGAAGTTTCGGTTCGAGGTCGAGGCGCAGCGCTCGCCGGGACCGAGTACATCTTCGTTCATCCCGAGACACATCGAGCAGCCTGGATTGCGCCACTCAAATCCGGCTTCGATGAAAATGCGATCTAGCCCTTCCCGCTCGGCCGCGGCCTTCACCAGCTGCGATCCCGGGACGACCATCGCGCGCACACCGCTCGCCACCCGTCCTCCCCGCACCACCGCGGCGGCCTCGCGCAGGTCCTCGATCCTGGCGTTGGTACAGGAGCCGAGGAACACCCGATCCACTGGTATCCCTTCGAGCGGCGTACCCGGCTTGAGATTCATGTACTCGAGCGCGCGCTCCCATGATTGCCGGTCGGCCGCGGAACCGGCGTCCGATGGGTCCGGCACCCGGCCACCGATGTCGGTTGTCATGCCGGGGCTGGTTCCCCAGGTCACCTGTGGCTCGACCTTGCCGGCATCGATCACGGTCTGGCGATCGTAGCGCGCGCCCGGATCGCTTACCAGCTCGCTCCAGCTGCTCAGCGAGCGCTCCCATTCCCGGCCCTTCGGCGCCTCCCGCCGGCCCGCGAGATATGCCAGCGTCTTCCCGTCGGGGGCGATCATGCCCGCTCGTGCTCCCGCCTCGATGGACATGTTGCACACCGTCATCCGGCCTTCCATGGACATCGCGCGAACGGCCTCGCCGGTGTACTCGATGACGTGCCCCGTGGCGCCGGCGGTGCCGATCTGCCGGATGAGCGCTAGGATCAGATCCTTGGGCGAAACTCCCGGCTGGAGAAGGCCGGAGAAGCGAACCTCCATAGTGAGCGGCCGGGTCTGGACCACACACTGGGTGGCCAGCACGTGCTCGACCTCGCTGGTTCCGATCCCGAACGCCAGCGCGCCGAACGCACCATGAGTGGAAGTGTGGGAGTCGCCACAGACGATGGTCATCCCCGGCTGGGTGAGCCCCAGCTCAGGCCCGATGACGTGCACGATGCCCTGCTCCGGCGAGTTGAGATCGAAGAGCCGCACCCCGAAGTCACGGGCGTTGTGCACCAGAGCGGCCACCTGATCGGCGGAGAGCTGATCCGCGATCGGGAGCCGCCGGTCACCCGTCGGTACGTTGTGGTCCACTGTGGCCACGGTCAGCTCGGGCCGGCGCACCCGTCGTCCGGCCAGCCGGAGCCCCTCGAATGCTTGAGGCGAGGTGACCTCGTGGACCAGATGTAAGTCCACGTAGAGAAGCACCGGTCCTCCCGGTACCTGGCTGACTACGTGGGCGTCCCACACCTTCTCGAACAAGGTCTTGGCCATGATTCCTGCTCGGGCCTATCCGGGGAGGGGATGAACCGGCCGCTTCGAGCGGCGCTCGACCTTCTTACTCTTCTCCACCTTCTCCGTCTCTTCACTGCCCTGCTGCCTAGCTGCTCCGCTGTCAGCACTGGCCCTTCCCTCCTCCGACCACGGCATCATTGCCCGCAGCTTGCTGCCCACCCGCTCGATCTCGTGATCGCGGTCGGTCTGCCGAAGCCGGTCGAAGTGAGGGCGCCCCGCCTTGTTCTCGTCCAACCACTCGCGGGCGAACGAGCCGTCCTGGATGGCCTGGAGGATTCGTTGCATCTCGGCCCGGGTTTCCTCGGTAATGAGCCTCGGCCCGCGGGTGTAGTCACCGTACTCCGCGGTGTCGCTGATGGAGTAGCGCATGAACTGCAGCCCGCCCCGATACATCAGGTCGACAATCAGCTTCAGCTCGTGAAGACACTCGAAGTAGGCCATCTCGGGCTGGTAGCCCGCCGCCGTGAGGGTTTCAAATCCAGCTTTCACCAGCGCCGTGACGCCGCCACACAGCACAGCCTGCTCCCCAAAGAGATCGGTCTCGGTTTCCTCCCGGAACGAGGTCTCGATCACCCCGGCCCTGGTACAGCCGATGCCTGCCGCGTACGCCAACGCATTGGCCAGCGCCTCGCCGCTGGGATCCTGGTGCACGGCCACCAGCGCCGGCACTCCACGTCCCGCCTCGAACTCGCTCCGCACCAGGTGGCCGGGCGACTTGGGAGCGACCATCGACACGTCGACGGCCGCGGGCGGAGCGATCTCTCCATAGTGGATGTTGAATCCATGGGCGAACATCAGTGTCTTGCCTCCGCTGAGGCTCGGCGCCACGTCGGCCTCATAGACCGCCCGGGCGTCCTGGTCCGGAACCAGCAGCATGATTACATCGGCGGCGTCCGCCGCCGCTGCCACCGGGCGGACGTCGAGACCGGCAGATTGGGCCGCCTGCCACGATCTGCCGCCGGGACACAGCCCGACGATCACGGCAGCGCCGCTCTGACGCAGGTTCAGGGCGTGGGCGTGTCCCTGGCTGCCGTAGCCGATGATCGCGAAGGTGCGGCCGGACAGCCGCCGCCGCTCGACGTCGGCGTCGTAGTAAATCCGCAAGGGTGCTGAAGTCATGGCGTAGTTCCGGATTGAAGGTCAGTGCCGCTTCCCAGGGCAACGGTGCCGCTGCGAGCGACTTCGATGATTTCGAAACGTTCCAGCGCCCGGAGACAGGACAACACAAAAGCCTCCGAGCCGCTCAGCTCCAGGATCACGCTCTCGGGGGACTCGTCCACAATGGAAGCCTGGTACAGTTGGGCGACATCGAGCAGCTCGGCGAAGCGGTCATGCGGCGCCCGCAGCTTGACCAGAGCCAGCTCGCGAGTGACTCCCTCGCTGGGGGCGAAGGCGATGGCCGCGCGAACACCCACCATTTTCTGCAGATGCTGGACGGCCCGGTCGGCGGTGCTGCTGTCGGAATCAATCATCAGGGTCAGCCTCGAGATTCCAGGAGTGGTCGTCGGCCCCACCGCCAGGCTGCTCACCGGGAGATTTCGCCGCCGGATGAGACCGACCGCACGAGTGAAGGTCACCAGCCGGTCTTCCAGCAACACGGCGACCGCCTGCGATGCGGTCACGCGGGGACCAGCGGGGCTGGATCTCCCTCGATCGGCTCGGAGAGGGAGCCGCCCGGCGGAATCATGGGAAAGACGTTGGCTTCCTG
>DASRIN010000186.1:0-4085 GCA_035649975.1 Gemmatimonadales bacterium | reverse complement strand
CGCGACCCTGGACACGGCAGCCGTGCTGATTCCTCCCGGCCGTCTGCCGCTCAGCGGAAAGGAAGCGATCCGCGCATACTGGTGGCCGACCGACGGCTCACGCACCACCATAACACAGTTTGAGTGGAACCTGGAGGAGCTTGGCGGGACACCTGGGCTGGCGTTCAGCCGAGGCATGTCAACGGTGGGCTGGCGCTATCAGAAGGACACGGTCCGCTCCGAGCAGACCAGCCGCAGTACGAATTTGACGATCTTCACCCGAGGAACGGATGGGCGCTGGCGCATCCTGCGGCAGATGTGGGGTCCGCCTCTGCCTCAACGCGCTAAAGGGTAAGTATCTTCATTCCGCACGTCCTCGCCGCAGGCAGCAAGAGCGAGTACCAACAGCGGAATCAGCTTGCGGCGTGGAGTCAGGGGCTCGACTAGATCTGCAGCGCTTTGCACTGGCTTGCGAGGTCCGCACGGCGCTTGCCTGACCCCCCGCCCCTGGCGACCTTTCACCACATGGACCTCGATCTCCTGATCTCCGAGCTGGTCGCAGGCAAAACCGCCGCGCTGGCCCGGGCGATCTCAGTGGTCGAGAACACGCGGCCCGGCTTTGAGCGACTTCTCGGTGAAGTGCACCGATCGCTCGGCCGGGCTCGTCGTATCGGCATTACCGGGCCTCCGGGGGCCGGGAAGTCGACGGTGGTGGAACGTCTGGTTACCCATTACCGCTCTCTCGGCCTCAAGGTCGGCGTGGTCGCCGTCGATCCTACCAGTCCATTCACCGGCGGCGCTCTCCTGGGTGACCGGATCCGCATGGAATCCATTGCGCTGGACCAGGGCGTCTACATCCGCTCGATGGCAAGCCGCGGCTCACTGGGCGGACTGGCCACGACCACTCGGGAAGTCTGCGATCTGCTCGATGCGGCGGGATTCGACCGCATCCTGGTCGAGACCGTCGGCGTGGGCCAGTCCGAGCTGGATGTGGCCCGCATGGCCGACTCGACCGTCCTGGTCCTGGTCCCCGAATCGGGCGACGGGATCCAGACGCTCAAGAGCGGTGTGATGGAGATCGCCGACGTCTTCGTGGTCAACAAGGCAGATAGAACCGGGGCGGACAAGTTGCGTCAGGAGATCGAGGTGACATTGGGGATCCGCAGAGGGAATGCCTTCCGGAATGTCCCAGCGCATCACGGTCGGTCAGCCGGTCAGGCGGTCAGGCGGTCGGCTGGGAACCTCCGAGCCGGCAACACTGAAGATCCGACCGCCCGCCCGTCCGACCGTCCGCCCGCCGCCTGGGAGCAACCGGTCGTGCTGACGAGTGCCGTGAAGGGCGAGGGGATTGACCAGCTCGTGGCTGGGCTCGACCGCCATTACGCGTGGCTCACTTCCAGTGGCGAGCTGCAGCAGCGGCGCCGCCGCCGGCTGCTGGAGCGCACCCATGAAGTGGTGGATCGGGTCACCCGGCGGTGGGTCTGGGAAGAGACTCGCGCTGAGCAGCTGATTGCGGAGCGGATGGACGAGGTGGAGCAGGGAAGGCTCAGTCCTTACGAGCTGGCCATGGATGTGCTGGAAGAGCTGAAGCAGGGGGAGCGCATATGACCGCTCGGCGGGCGGATCGGAGAAGCAAACCCAGAGAACGGGTCTCGGAGCAGGAAGTTGAGCTGGAGCGGCTTCGTGCCGAAGTAGCCGCCTGGCGAGCTCGAGCCGCCGCACAGCCGGCGCGCACCGAAGCTGATTTCAGCTCGGTCTCGGGCCGCAGCGTCGAGCCGGTGTACACCGCGCTCGATCTGCCACCGGATGTGATCGCCGCAACCGGCCTGCCGGGAAATTTTCCCTACACCCGCGGCATTCACCCGACCATGTACCGGGGCCGGCTCTGGACCATGCGCCAGTTCGCCGGCTTCGGCACCGCCGAGGACACCAACGAGCGCTACAAGTTCTTGCTGGAGCGGGGCCAGACCGGGCTCTCCGTCGCCTTCGACTTTCCCACCCTGATGGGCTACGACTCCGACCACTCTCGGTCCGAGGGGGAGGTCGGGAAATGCGGCGTGGCCATCTCGAGCCTGGCCGATATGGAGACGTTGTTCGACGGGATTCCGCTGGACCGGGTCTCGACTTCGATGACGATCAATGGGCCGGCGGCAATGCTGTTCTGCTTCTACGTCGCGGCCGCGGAGAAGCAGGGCGCTCCCATCGCGGAGCTCCAGGGCACCATTCAGAACGACATCCTCAAGGAGTACATGGCGCAGCACGCCTGGATCTTTCCGGCGGAGCCCGCGCTCAAGATCATCGTGGATCTGTTCGAATGGGCCGCCGAGCACACGCCTAAGTGGAACACCATCTCGATCTCGGGTTACCACATCCGTGAGGCCGGCGCGACCGCGGCTCAGGAGCTGGCGTTTACCCTGGCCAACGGCTTCTGCTACGTGGAGCACGGACTGGCGCGGGGGCTCGACGTCGACAGCTTTGCGCCCCGACTCTCCTTCTTCTGGGACATGCACAACGACTTCTTCGAGGAGATCGCCAAGCTTCGGGCCGCCCGGCGGATCTGGGCCCGCCACATGCGGGAGCGCTACGCCGCCAAGGACCCGCGCAGCTGGAAAATGCGATTCCACTGTCAGACCGCCGGCGTCACTCTCACCGCGCAACAGCCCCACAACAACGTGGTCAGGGTAGCCTACCAGGCGCTCGCCGCCGTGCTGGGCGGGACCCAGTCGCTTCATACCAACGCCCTGGACGAGACTCTCGCTCTCCCCACCGAGGAGTCGGTTCGGATTGCGCTTCGCACCCAGCAGATCATCGCCTATGAGACTGGCGTTCCCAACGTGGTCGACCCGCTGGGCGGCAGCTACTACGTCGAGGCGCTGACCGATCAGTTGGAGCGGGAAGCTGAAGGACTATTCGCGGAAATCGAGGCCCAGGGTGGCGTGGTGAAGGCGATCGAGTCGGGCTGGTTCCAGCGACAGATCGCCCACTCGTCGATGCGGTTCCAGGCCGAGCTGGAGCAGGGACGCCGCACGATTGTGGGAGTGAACGATTTTGTCGAGGAGGCCGAAGCGCCGGTCGAGATCCTCAAAGTGGGAGATCAGGCCGAGCAGACCCAGCGCGAGCGGATGGTCCGGATGCGGGCCACCCGGGACGCAAAGCTGGTGACGGAGCGCCTCGAAGCGCTCCGAGCGGCCGCCGCTGAAGACCGCAACATCATACCAGCCATGCTGGACTGCGCGCGGGCATACTGCACGCTGTTCGAGATCCGGCATGTGCTCGAGGAAATTTATGGGAGCTATCGCGAGCCGGTCTTCTTTTGAAGCCCGGGAAGGACGGGAAAAAGGGAATGGGAGGCGCAAGAGAGCAGATGGGGGCTCGCCGCTGGCGGGGGTTTTGGAACGGCTCACCCGAGTCCAGCCCGGTAAGCACCGGGTCGTCACCTGTTACCTCAAGCTCGAACCCCGGGATCGCAGCCGGGGGAAATATCTGATCAAGGTCAAGAATCGGGTCAAAACTGCAGTGCAGGGATTGCCCCGGCTGGGCCTTGAACGGGCTGCGTCCGAGGCCGTGCTGCGGGACTTGGATCGGATCCAGCAGTTTCTCAGGGCTCAGAGCAATCTTCCGTCCACTCAAGGACTTGCGATCTTTGCCTGCGAAGGTATCGAGCTCTTCTCGACGGTGCCGTTGCCGAGTGTGCATCGCTCCCGACTGGGGGTGGACGCAAGCCCGCTGGTTCGGGAGCTGGCTTCGGTCGAGGAAGAATTCGGCCGGCTGCTGACGGTAGTGCTCGACCGCGCCAGTGCCCGGTTTTTCGAAGTCACCGCCTATCAAACGCGAGAGCTGGTTGGGCTGCGAGCCGACAGCACCCGGGGCAAACGCTTCCATGGAGATCAGGATGGCTCGGGCGGCTGGGGCGAGCACACCTACAACAATCGCATCCGGCAGGAGAAGCAGCGGCACTACGAGGGGATCGCACGTGAGTTGTTCGCCATCGATCGCCGGCAGCCCGCCCATGGAATCGTATTGGCGGGGCCCGGTCCCGAAGCGGGTGCGGTCGAGCCTTTCCTGCATACCTATCTGGCCGAGCGGCTCATCGGTATAGCCCGCCT
>DASRIN010000185.1:0-10836 GCA_035649975.1 Gemmatimonadales bacterium | reverse complement strand
CGGCCGGGGACCTATCGGTACCATTGTACCCCGCATCCGTTCATGAAGGGTGAGATTGTGGTAGAGTGAGCGGTAAGCGGTAAGCGGTAAGCGGTAAGCGGTAAGCGGTAAGCGGTAAGCGGTAAGCGGTAAGCGGGAGTTACGGGTAGGGAGTCAGGAGTCATGCGCAAGGTACTTGCTGGGCTATTAGCGACGCTTGTTCTGGCGGGGTTTGGGGCCGGGTGCTTCTCGGAGCATCAGCCTTCGACCTCCGTCAGTGGCGTGTGCAATATCGATTTGGGGGAGGGGTTCCCGGGCTCGACGGTTGTCGTGATCCAAGGGTTTGCCTTCGATCCGGGCGAGGTACGGATCCGGGCCGGCGAGCGGGTCACCTGGATCAACTGCGATACGGATGCTCACACCAGCACGGGTGATGCCGGCGAGTGGAACTCACCCCTGCTTGCCGTCGGCGATGCCTTCACTCAGACTTTTGCGGCCGCGGGAGAATTTTCCTACCACTGCGAGCCCCATCCGTTCATGCTCGGGCGAGTGGTAGTGGAGTAGCGGCGGGATCGACGACTACCGGGGAAAGGCCTCGGGCAGGCCCCCGTCCACGGTGAGGATGTCGCCCGTC
The DNA here is from genome assembly GCA_035649975.1 of Gemmatimonadales bacterium. Taxonomy (GTDB): domain Bacteria; phylum Gemmatimonadota; class Gemmatimonadetes; order Gemmatimonadales; family GWC2-71-9; genus CAVVWJ01. The sequence goes on along the minus strand of DASRIN010000185.1, from coordinate 10,223 downwards.
GTGAAGCGGAAGCGATCGCTCGCCAGCAGCACCGCAACATCCGCCACGGCCTCCGGCGGGATCAGCGTGGCCCCCATCAGGTTTCTGCTGCGATACGTCTCCAGCTGCTGCTCAACGGTCACCCCCCGGCTAGCCGCGCGCTCCCGCACGAACTGGAGGAACAACGGAGTCTCGACCTGGTCGGCATTGATGGCGTTCACCCTGATGCCGTCGCCTCCCAGCTCCACCGCCGCAACCCGGAGCGCCTGAAGCAGCGCAGCCTTACTCCCACCATACGCGATGGCATCGCGACCGGGCACCACCGCCGCCTTGGAGACCGACGCCACGATCGAGCCGCCGAGGCCCTGGCGCCGCATGATCGCCGCGGCCCGGGCAATCGCCTGGACCGCGCCGAGGTAATGCACCTCCAGCTGCCGCTGGAGATCCTCCCGCCGAATGTCGGTGACGGGTGCGAATCGGGGCGGAAGGCCCGCGGTGTAGAAGAGGCAGTCGAGGCCACCGAACTCGAGAACCGTCTGGCGGAAGAGCGCGTCCAGGCTTCGGTCGTCGCATACGTCGGTCGCGGCCCAGATGATCCTGCCGGGGAACTTCGCCACGATATCCTGCGCCACCGCCTCCGCCGTTGCGCCGTCCAGATCGGCAACGACGACATGGGCACCTTCCTCGGCGAACCGCCTGGCCGCTGCTTTTCCGATGCCGCTGCCGCCGCCAATGATGACGGTGACCTGACGAGCCAGGAGCCTGGTTGCCCGGTCCCGGGCGATCTGCTCCTCGATCTTGCGCCGCTCGAGCGGCCAGTGCTCGAACTCGAAGACATCGCGCTCGGGTAGAAATTCGAAGCGGTCCAGCGCCTCCGCATTGGCGATGGTCTCCAGAGTGGCCTGGTAGCAGAGGTTGGCGGTGACCGCGCCGCGCTTGTCGCTGAAGGCGGTGACCAATCCGAGGCCTGGAACCAGGATCACCTTGGCCCAGTCGTCCAGCGGGCGCTCCCCCGCCCCGGCGTTTCGGCGGTGGTAGTCCTCATACTCGGCGCGGGCCGCGGCGAGTTGGGTCCGAACGCTTTCGGCGATTTGGTCGGCTGACTCAGCCGGCCGAAGATCGAGCCAGACCGGCAATCTTCCCGCGCGCAGCAGGTGCTCCGGAGTGGCCATGCCGCGGCGGACCAGCTCCGGCAGGCGCTCATCGGCCAGCGCGGCGATGGTGTCGTCGGCATCGTCATAGTGCAGAATCACCCGCTCCGGTTGGCTGAGGGATCCTCGGATGACGGGGAGTGCAAGCTCCGCGAGCCGATGGCGGTCGTGGTGTGATAGGCGGTCGGGCGGTCGGGCGGTCCGGCGGTCAGTTCGTCGTGCTGCAAGAAAGTCGTCCATGCGACGCGTTACGTCCACCAGTCTTAGGTAGCACTCTTCGACACTCTCGCCCCAAACGACCAACCCATGATGGGCTAGAGCCAGCCCTACTGCATCGGCGGGAATCTGACCGCCAGACCGCCCGACCGGCTGACCGACCAATTCTGCCACCGCTCTTGCCAGCGGAAACCCCGGGCGCACGTACGGGACATGCACGATCCGCCCCTGGAACAGCTCAGCGATGAGCCGCTCAGCCTCGGAGTCCCTGATGTTGGTGAGACTCATGGTGGGCACGTCGTGGGTGTGGGCGATCACTCGGTACGGCAGAAGCGCGTGGAGCGGGGTCTCCACACTGGGCGGCGGTCCCTCCGCCACCATGCAGCTCGCCATGAACCGCATCATCTCGGCGTCGCTCATGGCATCGGCATCGCGCAACGCGGCCAGTCGCCCGAGCGACAGGCGGGTGAAACCTTCCCGGCCGATGGTGCGAAGGTCGGTGCCGCTGCCTTTTACCAGGAGAGTGTCGCCCTGCTTGAGCGAGGTGTTCCCCCCACCCGGCTGCACCAGGCGAGGATCCTGGCCAATCAGCCGCGAGAGATGGACCAGCTGGTCGAGCGGGTCGGCGCCGACCCGGGCCCAGTCAGCAGCAGGCCGGCCCGAGCTGCGCAGCTGGGTCATCGGATCAACGCCAGGCCGCGAAGAGCGAGCCGACCACCATCACAATTCCCAGCCCCATCTTGCCTGCAGCCGCCGCGGCTCGGCCGAGCACTGCGCCCCAGCCGGCCTTCATCGCGCCCGCGGAGTGGCGGGCAGCGCTGTATTCGAACAGCGCCGCGCCGATGAACGCGCCTACGAAGCCACCGATGACCGACCCGATGATCGGGATCGGAACTCCCACGACAGCCCCGACCAGGCCACCGACCAGGGCGCCCCAGCCCGCGCGGCGGGAGCCGCCGTAGCGCTGGGCGTAGCGGAACCCGATCCAGGCCTCGAACACCTCACCCAGAATTGCGAGGACGACGACCAGAATCATGAAGCCCGCGCTCAGGGTCTGGAAGTCGGTGAGCCAGCCATAGCCCACGATGCCGAGAACGATGACCCAGAGTCCCGGGAGACCGAAGGGAATGAGCAACAGGCCGACGATGCCGGAGGTTATGAGAATGAGAATGGGGGACAGCTCGGCGGTCACTCTCCTAGCCCCTGGCTCCAGCCACGACCAAATAGGCCAGAAGAATGGCGACCAGGTCCTCGGGCAGCGCGACGGCAAAGTCCTTCACCCCGAGTCTGGGAACCAACCGGGTTCGGACCTTATAGCCGGTGAACGCACCGATTACAGCGCCGATACCGCCCAGCACCGTGCCCGCTGCCGGCGAGTGTTGAGCCGAGAGGGCAAGCGCCGCTCCGGAGAGCCCACCGAACAGAATGCGCCCGATCAACGGGCCGGGCCGGATGCGGCTGGGCGTTCGGGGCAGTTTGTCCCCGACGTATTCCACCAACGCGAGAACGGAGAACACGGCGACAGCCGCCCATGATCCCAGGAACTGAAGCGGTGTGCCCTGCAGATGGAGCCAGCCGTAACAGGCCGCCCAGCTTACCGCCGCCGGAGCGGTGAAGGTGCGGAGCCCGGCGACAAACCCAATCCCCAGCGCGAGGGTTAGCGGATTCATGCTCTAGCGGTCTACCGTTGCCATCATCCGTTCGTTGTACCGCGGTCCGGCCACCTTCTCGGGCGGGAGTGCCGCATCGAGCTCAACCATCTCCCGGGGACTCAGCTCGAGATCAGCGGCTGCAAGGTTCTCTTCCAGATATTTCCGGCGCTTGGTCCCGGGGATCGGCACCATGTCCTCGCCCTTGTGCAGCAGCCAGGCCAAGGCGATTTGTGCCGCTGTAGCCCTCTTGCTGCGGGCCAGCTCCTGCACCGCCTGGGCAGCACGCATGTTGGCATCGAAATTGGCGCCCTGGTAGCGCGGGTCGGTGCGGCGATAGTCGTCTTCCGAGTATTCCTCGGCCCGCTTGGCCGTCCCGGTGAGAAATCCGCGTCCCAGGGGACTGAACGGGACCAGCCCGATTTTCAGCTCGCGCAGCAGCGGAATGATGCGGGGCTCCAGGTTACGCTCCCAGAGAGAGTACTCGCTCTGGAGAGCCGAGACCGGATGCTCCGCATGGGCGTGGCGAATGGTGTTCTCCCCCGCTTCGGAGAGCCCGAAGAATCGCACTTTCCCTTCCCTGATGAGCGTCGCGACGGTGCCGGCAACATCCTCGATCGGGACCTCTGGATCGACCCGGTGCTGGTACAGAAGATCGATGCGGTCGGTACCCAGCCGGCGAAGGGAGCCCTCGACCGCCTCGCGAATATGAGCCGGACGGCTGTCTAACCCGGTTATCTGCCCGTTCTCGATGCGAAATCCGAACTTGGTAGCGACGAGGGCGCCCTCGCGCCGCCCCTTCAGGGCTCGGCCGACCAGCTCCTCGTTGGTGAAGGGGCCGTACACCTCGGCGGTATCGAGGAACTCCACCCCCAGCTCCAGGGCCCGGTGGATGGTGGCGATGGACTCCCGCTCATCGCGTTCTTCAGGTGAGCCGTACGACTGGCTCATCCCCATGCAGCCCAGTCCCAGCTCGGAAACAATGAGGCCCTGGGTGCCTAGTGTTCGCTGTTTCAGCATTTGTTCCCTCCCGGCCTATTGCCGAATTGTACTACTTCATCCTCGCTGAGACGATACATGCCAAGAGGTGACCCACCTCATGGAACGGCAGGAGCCGCCGTACACCGTGAGTCAGGGGTTCACCGCGCCAAGGTTTGGGCTGCGGGCAGTGGTGGGCTCGAGAACGAGGGCTAGTTGGTAGAAAGTCGGACGGCCCGCATTCCCCGAAGGGAACGCGGGCCGCCCGCGCGCTGATTATCCGGAGTCGGAGAGTTGGCTTCTCCGTTCTTCTTCTTTTGGCCACCGCCTAAACTGGAGCGTTTGCGGTCTGGCCTCGAGAGCTCCGATTTCCATTCCCAGATGGCTTGCATTCCATCTGGTTCACCAGCGTGGGCGCTACAAGTCGGCTGAATCGCGGATCAACCTCCTGCTCGGCACGCTGCCGCGCCACTGCAGCGTGGACGAGACGCGCGATTGGTCTCGTCACTCCAAACTCGAAAATGATCAATTTTCGTATTTGGCGACGACAGTATAGGAAATGATTTTCACTCGCGCAAGAGGCAATTTCTTTTCCACGATCACGCACATTACTCACATTTCCACATAGTCTTACGTACTCAGCTGCCGGTCGGTTTTTCTTACACGATCACGTTTCTCGAACGCTGCGATTGGTGCGATTTAGGTCAAACTCCGCACCGCTCGCAGCGTGGCCTCGACTTCTCCCGGCGTATTCATGATGCCACAGGCCACCCGCGAGAAGGGCACCTTGTAAGGCGTCGTCGAGGCCAGGATCCCTTTAGACAGAAGACGGCGGACGGTCTCCCCTGCCTTGAGCCCCTTCACGTCGAAGCACACCATTCCTGCATTCAACTCGGGTGAAGCCGGCGTATAGACCACGACGTGTGCCATCTTAGCCAGGCCCTCGCGCATCTGCTGATTCAGCGCGTGGATTCTTTTGGTGATACGAGGCGGGCCGATCTTCCGGTGAAACTCGACCGCCGCCGGCACGGCCCAGTGATGCTCGAAGGCGTAGAAGCCTCCCGGCGAGAACAGCGCTGCCCGGACCGGAGTCCGGATCGGCCGCTCGTCGCCCCAGGCGTAGAACTGTTCCAGCCACTGGAAGCTTGCCGCCAGCGGCCGCATGGTAGCCCAGATGTCCGGCCTGCCCCAGATGAACCCGGTGCCTCGGGGCCCGAACATCCATTTGTGGAGACCCGCGGCAAAGAGGTCGGCACCGAGCCCGGTGATGTTGGGATCCTCTACGCCGAGACCATGCACGCCGTCGACTACCAGCAGCACTCGCTCCTTCTCTCCCCGCGACCGGTTCACCTCCGCGATCGCGTCCGCTACCTGGCGGACCGGCATTCGGAGCCCGCAGGAGGAGTGAACCCAGGTTATTCCCACCGCGCGAGTACGGGGTCCGATCCCGCGACGAATCCGGTCAACGATCTCGTCGGGCGAGATTGTTGCGTACGAATCGAAGATCGGAATCTTCCGCCAGGTGGCTCCGACGCGTTCGGTTGCCAGCCGGATGGCCTCATGGTGGACGTAATGGTCCTGATTGGTGGTCAAGATCTCGTCCCCGGGCGCGAGCGGCAGGCCGTGATAGATGATCGATAGGCTCGCGGTGGTGTTGCTGGTCAGGGCAATATCCTGGGGGTCGGCTCCCAGATAGCGGCCCAGTGAGGCAGTGACAGTCTCGTAGAACTTGGGATGGTTGTCCTCGAACATGCCGCGCTCGACCGTGAGAAACGGATTCTGATCCAGTCTGCGGCGTAGCCCTTCGATCGCCGAGCGCACCGGACGGGGATGGGAGGTCAGAAAAAAGAGGCCCAGGTGGATGTACTCGGGCGAGAGGTCGAACTGCTCGCGGACCACCTGCCAGTTGTCGAGGTCGGGCGGGAGATCTATCACCGGCCGGAGCTTTTCGGCAAAGCTCACTGCGGGAGCCAGGGCAGTAGTTGCGGCGGTGAGCGTCCCTCCCAGAATTAGGCGGCGGCGGGAGAGCGACATGGTGCCTCCTTGGTGAGCTGCGACAATGAGCCGGGATGCGAAGAAGCTAGGTGGCGGTCCTGGTGGTCACAAGAAGCGGGCATAAAAAACGGGCGCCCGAGGGCGCCCGTTCGGTGGTGCAACAACCGGCCGGCTACTTCTTGTCTTAGTCTTTGTCTTTGTTCTTATGCTTCTCAATGTCAGTCCGGTTCTTCAGCACTTGATCCGGATTCAGGCCGACCTTTCGACCCAGCCGCTTGGCCTCGGACAGATGCTCCTCCAAGGTGGGCAGGCCGCCGTTGACCAGGTTACGGACCTGGGTTGAGTTGCTGGCCCGGCCTTCTTTCTGCCAGTAGCTCACTTCATCCGTATGCTGCTGGATCATGAGGGTCATATAGGTCCGGTCGAAGTTCTTTCCCTTCGCATTCTTCAGCTGCTCGACCTTTTCCCGGTGATTGGGACCCATGCCCGGTTTGTACGACGACATGCCGTTGCGCTGGACCACAGCAGTCCACTGGTTCTGGAGCCGCTCGTGATCGCGGGCCTCGCGCGAGGCGTACTCCCGGATCTCCTTATCCTTGGCGTTGTCCTGGGCCAGCTCGGCCAACTGCACCATCATCGTGTTGTCCGCACCCACGTCACGGATGAACTCGGCATCGGACCCGACGTTACCCTTGCCGCCGCCCGGCTGGTTGGGATTGGCCACGTTGGTGGTGTCGGCACCCACCTGGCTGCCAACCTGGACAGCGAGACTCAGGTGCTGCTGTAGCAGCGGCAGTGTGCCGCTGGCGAGATTGCGGACCTGCGTCGAGCGGGCCGACTGACTCTGGGTCTGGAACTGATTGATGTCGTCCTGATGGCCCTGGATCATCGCCTGCATGTAGGTCCGGTCGAACTCCGCACCGGAGAGGCGCTCGATCCGACTTGCCAGCTGCTGGTGCGAGGCGTCCATCGCGGGCACGAACGACACACCCGTATTGCTGACCACCGCGGTGAGCTGATTCTGCAGCCGGGTGTGGTCGTCCACCATCCGCTGGCCGAACTGCTTGACCGCGGAGTTAGTGGCCCGGCTCTGCGCCACCTGACCCAACCGGATCTCCATCAGGTTCGTGCTGCCGGCGTGGCGGATGAACGGCATGTCCGCATTGACGTCGCTCTGCGTCCCCGTGCTCGCCGTCGGACCGACCGGCGGATTCTGGGTGGGCGTCGTCGGCGTGGTCGGGCTGGGGTTGTATGCCACGACGTCACTGGTGGCACCCACCTGTGAGCCCACCTGAGTCGCCATGGTGAGATGGCGCTGGATCACCGGCAGGCCGGTGGTGGCGATCTGCCGTGCTTCGGCCGAGCGCGCCGAGCTGCTCATGGTCTGGAACTCTGCCACGTCCTGCTGGTGGTGCTGAATCATGGAGGTCATGTACTGCCGGTCGAACTCGGCCCCGGAGAGCTTGTCCAGCCGCTCGACCTCCTTCTTGTCTTCGTCATTCATTCCCGGCTTGAAGTCGGTACCGCTCTTGGAAATGGTAGCGGTCAGCTGGGTCTGGAGATTGTTGTGGTCGGTGACCATCTGCTGGCCGAACTGCTTGACGGAGGCATTAATGGCCTTGGACTGCGCCAACTGGCCGAGACGGATCTCGAGCAGATTGGTGGAGGCCGCGTCAAATATGAATCTGCTATCCTGCCGGAGTGCTTCCAGCTGCGCGTGGAGCGGAGCTTGGGGCACGACCGCCAGGGCCATCAGCAGCCCACCCGCGGTGGTGAGGATTCTTCGTATCGTCATTCCAACCATCCTTTCAGAGATCGAAAACTCCAACTCCGCTTTCGTGACACGAGGTGCTGCCTAACCCTTCTAACCGCAGACCATATCGCCGCGGCCGCCCCGGTGATGTGACTGCCAGCACACCGGGGACCGCGGGGGAGGGTGCAACTCCTAGACCATTTTGGGAGCCGCCGCACAACGCTTTGACCCATAGGAGCATACGGCTCCGACTCGACCGTCGGGGTCCCCACTCAACCTCGTCGTCGAGGAGAGAAGCTGGAAAGCTGTCCTCATCAGAGGTCCCTCGACGGGCACCGGAGACCCGGACATGTTTGAGTCATGAGCGACATGCTGAGCCGCCGGACACTACTGCGGCGGGCCGCCGCCGCCGGCGCGGCACTCGCGATCCCGGCGCCACTCGCCGCCTGCATGCGGGAGAGACCAGGCCTCGCCGCTGATCCGGACGGAACCCGGCTCCATGACTGGACTCGGGCGCTCCGAAGTGAAGGACTGGTTGTCCGGAAGACGCCCCTGGGCCGCAGCGCCATCCGAGTGGGTGAGCTGGCCCGGGGCAGCCCCTATGAGCCCTACACCCTCGACACCTACCTCAGGTCAGGAGGAGATCCGGGGTCCGAGCCATTGACACTCTCACTCACTCAGTTCGACTGTGTCACCCTGGTCGAGGCCTGTCTCGGCGTGGCTCGCGTGGCCCAGAGTAACGAGGCTCCGACCTGGCAGCGGCTGGGAAGCGAGGTCGAGCGGATGCGGTATCGGGACGGAAAACGGGAGGGGTATACCTCCCGGCTTCACTACTTCAGCGAATGGATCCAGGACGGGGCCCGCCGAGGCCTGGTGCGGGACTTGGGTGAGGAGCTGGGAGGAGTCGAGGACCAGCGGCCACTCCGGTTCATGACCGCGCATCGGGACAAGTACCCGGCGCTGCGCAATGTTGCTGTATTCCAGGAAATTGAGGAGATCGAGCACCGGCTGGACCACGAGATCCGTCGGGTGATTCCAACCAAGGTGATACCTCAGCTGGTTGACCGGATCGAAACCGGTGATGTGCTGGCGTTTGCAACTGAAATAGCCGGCCTCGATGTGACCCATGCCGCCTTTGCCTATCGGAGCGGGGACGGCGTGCTGCGGGTACTGCACGCGCCCCTGTCGGGAGGAGTGGTCGAGGTGACCCGGGCCACTCTCCCGGAATACGTCGCCGCCATCAAGCGCTCAACTGGAGTGCTGGTCGCTCGCCCGCTGCGAGGATAGGGGAATGATGCTGAGCCGGAGGAGCCTGCTTCTGACCGCGGCTGCCGGTGCTGCCGGGGCCTTGCTGCGGCCCCTGTGGGGTCTCGCCCGAGCGGTTCCGCTGACCCGCCCCATTCCATCTACCGGCGAGCAGCTCCCGGTCATCGGCCTGGGCAGCTGGATCACCTTCAACGTGGGCGACGATCCCGAGCTCAGGGACGAATGCGCGGAGGTGATGCGGGCGTTCTTCGCGGCCGGCGGCCGGATGATTGACTCGTCGCCGATGTACGGATCGTCTCAGGCGGTGATCGGATACGGCCTTCGAAAGCTGGGTAAGCCGTCCGGGCTCTTCTCGGCTGACAAAGTCTGGACCTCCTCTGACTCCGAAGGACCGGAGCAGATCGAGCACACCAGGACTCGCTGGGGGGTCCCCCGGCTCGACCTGCTGCAGGTGCACAATCTGCTCGGCTGGGAGACTCACCTGCCTAGGCTGCAGGCTCTCAAGGCCGAGGGACGGATCCGGTACCTCGGGATTACCACGTCCGAAGGACGGCGTCACGACGAGATGGAGGCGATCATGCGGCGGCAGCCCGTCGACTTTACCCAGGTCACCTACAACATCCTGGACCGGGAAGTGGAGCAGCGGATCCTGCCTCTGGCGCAGGAGCGGGGCATTGCGGTGATCGTCAACCGGCCATTTCGCCAGGGAGACCTCATCCGCCAGGTGCAGCGGCATCCACTTCCTGCCTGGGCCGGCGAGCTTGGCGCCGCCAACTGGGCCCAGTTTCTCCTGAAGTTCATCGTGTCGCACCCAGCGGTGACTTGTACCATTCCGGCGACCTCGCAGGTCGCCCATGTGAGGGAGAACATGGACGCTGCAGTGGGAGCGCTCCCGGACGCAGCCATGCGGCGGCGCATGATCAGCTACGTCGAGGGACTCTGACATGCCGGAGTGGTGGACCTACCGGCTCTCCGACTTCCTGCTGTTCTCGCCTCGCACCTACTACCGGATGATCGAGCGGCTGAACGAGTCGGTATGGCCGGCTCAGCTTCTGACTCTCGCGCTGGGCTGCACCCTACTCGCGCTCGCCCTGGGGTCGACGCTCCCTCGGCTACGCGTCATGTGGACCGCTCTTGCGCTGCTCTGGCTGTGGATTGGTTGGGCCTTCTTGTGGCGACGCTACGCAGCGATCAACTGGGCTGCACTCTACGTCGTTCCATTGTTCGGGCTCCAGG
>DASRIN010000184.1:0-8005 GCA_035649975.1 Gemmatimonadales bacterium | reverse complement strand
AGAAGTTGGGCACTCGGAGGACCAGCAGCCACAGCAGAAGCGAAGCAAAGAGCACGCGGGCGGCGACGGCCGCGGTGCGCCGCCAGAGCAGGCCGATACCGCATCCAAGAGAAATCAAGGCGCAGAGATAGGCCAGTGCTTCGCGCGCAGGCACCCATTTCGGCACCGGCTGCCACACCGAGACGAATTCGCCTTTGCTGAGGCCCATCGCTCCGAGCCAGATCATGGCCGCAGCAAACAGGGCATGCCCCGTGCTTACAACCCGGATCGCTCCGCCCTCGTCCTGGGATCGCATGTCGTTCAGGGAGAACCTCGGATCGAGAGTCAATAAGAAAGGTGGCCGATACACGCCGCTCTCAAGATAGCCTGCCCCATTTTTTCAGGAGCAGACTCGTTCCGGGTCGGTTTCCTGCTTCAGCACCGGTTGCACACCGAATGCACCGGTTTGACAGGCTTTCGCCTGGTGAGGTATGCTGTCGCATCGAAACGGGGAGAATCAGGATGCGACACGCGATCAGCCTGTCGATGATGTACGGTCTGACACTGCTGGCGAAGGTCTCGGTAGTGCACGCTCAGCGGCCGGTGGCCGCGCCCATCACTGACCCCAATGACCCGAGATTCATTACCGAGCAGACCCGGAAGCAGGGCGGACCCATGCCGGCCGAGCAACTGGCGCTTGTCTTCGATCATCTGGATCATGCGCTCAAGGTGTTCCCGGCAGACAAGCGCATCGAGGGCGTGACGACACTCAGCTTCACGACCAAGGCGCCGATTGGTACCGTGATCCTCGATCTCTATCCCAAGTACAGGATTGCCGCGATCTTCATCGACGGCACGGTGGTCCCACCATCCAGGTATTCCAATCCCGAGGGCCAGCTCCGCATCACACCCCCTGCTCCGTTCCCGGCCGGCGCGAAGTTCACGGTGCAGGTCGTGTATTCGGGCACGCCCCCGCTCGCAAAGCGTCCGCCGTGGGAAGGCGGAACGACCTGGACGACCACGCCGGATGGCAAGGATCCGTGGATCGATACCTCGCTGTGGGGCGGCGGCTGCGACCTGCTGTACCCGTGCCTCGATCACCCGACCCTGAAGCCGGCGACCACGGACCTTCATTACACGGTCCCGACAGGCCTGATGGCACCGGGCAACGGCGCCCTGGTCAGCCGGATCGAGAAGGATGGCTGGACCACGTGGAACTGGCACGCGCGAAGCATCCACACCTATGGCTCGGTGCTCAATGTCGGTCCGTACAAGGTGCTGGCAGGCGACTACAAGAGCCGCTTCGGCAACACGATCCCCATGCGTCTCTACTATATCCCCGGCGAGGAGGAGGATGCCGCCGACCTGTTCTCCGAGTTTCCGCAGACGCTGGATTTTTGGGAGAACGTGATTGGACCGTATCCCTGGGCGGATCAGAAGATGGGCGTGGTTCGGGTTCCCTTCTCAGGACTCGAGAACCAGACCCTCATCGGTCACAGCGGCCGCTATGAGAAGACGGCTTTTGGATGGAACTGGCTGCTCAATCACGAGTTCGCCCATGAGTGGTTCGCCAACCAGCTCTCCAACGCCAACTACGATGATCTCTGGCTGCACGAAGGACTCGGCTCCTACGCGCAACCGCTGCTCGCGGAGTACCTCGGTGGCGAGCTGGATTACATGGCGCAGCTGCGGTCACAGCGAAACGGCATTCGCAACGAACAGCCGCTGGTGACGGGGCGGGAGCGTTCGGAGAAGGAAGTGTACGCCGACTCCGGCGGCCCCCGCGGTGACATCTACCCCAAGGGCAGCTGGGTCGCGCACACGCTGCGCAGGCTGATTGGTGACGACGCGTTCTTCACGTCGATCCGCACCCTGGTCTACGGCCGGCCCGATCCGCGACCAGGCAACTTCACGCCGCAGTTCGGCACCACGCAGGGCTTTCTCCAGATCGTGAATCGCGTCACCGGGAAAGACTACAAGTGGTTCTTTGATGTCTATTTCTACCAGGCGGCACTGCCACAAGTGGTCAGCATACGAGAGAACGGGATGCTCAAGGTCCGCTGGAAGGTTCCCGGCAATCTGCCCTTCCCGATGCCGCTCGAAGTGCGGGTCGATGGCAGGATCGTTACCCTGCCGATGACGAACGGCACCGGCGAGACGCCGGCGGCGGCGCAAGCGGGGGTGACGATCGATCCATCGTCGAAGATTCTCCGGCAGCTGAATGCCCTCGATGCGTTCCAGGCCTGGCAGGCGTCGCGGCGCCCACGCTGAGGCGCCGCGCTCGGCAGCAGCCGCGCTTAAGGTGCTGAGGCGGCGCCCCAAGACAGGGCCGGAGACCCGCTACCCAGCTAGAAGGCAACCGACAGACTCAGTCCGAGCCGATCCAGACGTGGTGCCACACTGACCCGAGGACCAACCCGAATTTCGCGCCAGCGGTCTGAGTGCACTTGGGCACCGATAATACCACCGAGCAGGAACCCTACCGGAGCGCCGAGTATGACGCCGAGGGCGGTGGCCGGGCTGCAATCCAGGACACAGAACTCCTGCGTCGACCCGATCAGGCCTCCTATGAGCGCACCGCCCAGCAGGCCAAACCCTGCGCCCGACCAGAAGTTGCCCTTCATCCCATCGACCACCCACACTTGATCGATAGAGCCGGTCGGAATGGCCAGTTCAGTCGAACGGGACCGGACCAACAAGCGAATTGTATCTCGATCGAGGGCTTGTAGGTACCCGGACTCGACTCGGGGCGAATGACGGCGACGACACTCGAAGACGTTATCGGGCAGATTCTTACAGCGGTGGGCCACGCGAATCTGTTGACCCTCGAGCGGAGTCATGGACCCTTGGGCCATGCCCATCGTCGGAACCAGAGAGGTTGCAAGCAGCACGGAACTGAACAAGCGCAGCATGGGGCCGTCAGGAAAATGGTGCCACTAGTTTGAGGCCCAGCAGTCAAGAGTTCATCAAGTGGCAGGGTGCGGATTGAGAGAGTACCGCGGCAGTGGAGAAATTGCCGTGGGTCACATACTCCTGTTTGGAAGGACGTCGGCGGAAGCCACCCGCGCTTCGAACCGCAGGCGCTGTCCCGGAGTGACCATATCCCTCGCGATCACCAGCCCCGCCAGCCGAGCGACGAAGGCGTAGCCCCTCGCATCGGTCTCGAGCCACCGCTGCCATTCGAGCTCGTCGAGAGCCTGGGCAGTCTTGGCCGGTTCGAGCCCGCACGCGCTGCCGAGGGTGACCTCGGTATTGTGTTCACCCAGCACCGACGCCGCGGCCAGCACTAGCTGCGCCTCCTTGCTCAGGCGCCGGAAGCCTATCCGCATCGCTGCCGTCACCGAATCGGGCAGATCACCCGGCATGGTTTGGCTTAGCGTTCGGAACGGCGGCGGCCAGGGAACCGGATCCTGGGCCAGATCCAGGCCATGCGCCACGGCCGAAAGCAGCTCGACCACGAGGAACGGGAGTCCCGCCGAATCATGTTCGACCCGCCTGACCACGCGCGCCAGCGCGGCGGAGTCGTACTCCGGAAGCGCCCATACCGCGAGAGCGCTCAAAGATTCCCGGCTGAGCGGCCGAAGCGTGAGGACCGCGCCCGCTACATCGCCGCCGATACAGCTGCGCAGCTCGTCGAGGTCATCACTCGGCGGCTGGGGTTGGGCGGATAGCACAACGCAGAGCGCCTGCCCCGCGTGCGTGCGCAACGTCGCCAACAAGGTCAGGAACGATGGGTGGTCAAACCACTGGGCATCGTCCACCGCGAGCACCACGGCTCCTTCGCCAAGGGGCGCGCCCACCACCGCCGAGAACGAAGTTGCCAGCGTCCCGCCGGGAGTGGTCCGCGGAAAGCGATCCGCCCACTCGGGAATCCTCGCCGCGAAGTACCCGATTGCGTCCGGCGCCGCGCTGGAAAGGCCGGGAGCGTCGAGCAGGCCGCCGCGGGCGAGCCCGAGGAGTCCCTCGCCCGGCTCGGTGCCGTCGCCTTGCACGGCGCGCACCAGCGCCGTCGTGCCGCCCGCGAGTCGCACTCGGGACAGGAATTCTTCGAGGAGCCGGGTCTTCCCGCTGCCGTCTTCGCCGAGCAGAAGGAGTGCCGTGCCGCAGCCTTCGCTGCGGCACCGGTCCCACTGCTCGATAAGGACCGCGAGCTCGGGGGCACGGCCCACCAGGGGCGCGCGCCGACGCTCCTCCGCCTTCTTCGTGGTCACTGGACGGCTGCGCGCGCTGCGGATGCGGTCGGCGAGCAGCCGGGTTTCAACTCCCGGCCCTTCCCCCCCAGCCCGTCGCTCGGTGAACCGAGTGAAGTGATCGAGCGCCGCGATGGAATCTCCCTGGATGGCGTACCCCGTCATGATGGCGCGCGCGACCTGGTCCTGATCCGGGTCCGCGGTTTCGGCGCGGCGCGCAACCGCCAGAGCTTCCTCGGCCCGGCCCTCTCCCAGCAGCTGCTCCCCATGGGCGAGCAGCACCCGAGTTGACCGTGCCACCCAGTATCTACGCTCCTGCGCAAGCCAGTCCTCGAACCCATGGCTTCCGGGAATCGAGAATCCCTCGAGAAATTCTCCGCCGACAATCGCCGCCCCGGCCGCCCAGTCTCCATCGGCCGCCCGGAGCTCCAGGTCGTCCGCGTCAAGGCGCACCACCCCTCCCGCCAGTCGTACTTGCCCCGCGACGGTCTCGACGGCGTCATCACCAGTGGCCTTGCGGATCACCCTGAGGGCCTCGTTGAGCGAGTGTCTGGCAGCGGCCTCATCTTTGTCGGGCCAGAGCATTCCGGTGAGGTGCTCCCGGGTGCGGACCCGCCTGGGCGATCGGGCCAGATAGATCAGAAGCGCCAGATGCTTCTTCCAGAGCAGCTCGGGCGGCGCGGTGGCGCCGTCGACCAGGACCTCGACCGGACCGAGCACCCGGCAGAGGATCACGTGGCGGCTCCGCACTTGAGCTCCGCGGCGCGGCTCCGGGCGAACCGGGCGCGCGCCGCGAATCGTGGATCTGCCCCGGTCCAGAGCCGGGCCACCGCGAGGTAGGTCGTGCACAGCTCCAGGTCGGCGTTGCCGCGTCGGTCGAGGATCACTGCCCGACGCCAGCGCAGCGCCGTACCCAGCGCCCACCCCACTTCGCCCGACTGTGGATCCCCGGTAGGGAAACCGTCGAGCTGGAGGTGCTCGGGCCACCGGAGCTCCTTCACGGCCTGGTTGGAAGCGCCGGTGCGCTCGAGCCATGCGACGTGGAGCAGCCGCCGGACCGCGTCTTCGACCGGAACCTCCGACTTCAGGGCGAGGTCAAACGGCCGCAGGCGCAGAAGGAGCCGCCCGGCACGCGCCGTATCTCCCTGGTGGAGAAGGCCGGCCACATCCACCTCGTCGAGGAGGCTGCTATTGCGGCCATCGGTGCCGAGGACGCGGCGATAGCCGGCGGCCCCGATTGAATCGCCGGCGCGCGCCGCCAGCAGGGCGAGCATCCAGGCGGCCCGCACTCGGAGCGGCTCCGCTTCGTCACTCCCGGCGACAAAGCTCCGGAGCGCGACGATCAGTCCGGGATCGGCGGACACGGAATCATCGGATTCGGCGAGGGTGAGCGCGCCTTCCAGCTCGAGCCCGTACAGTGACAGCGCGTGGTCCGACAACAACCGGGGGAACCGCTGCGCGACGGCACGCAAGGAGTCGAGGCGTCCGAGTGCCGCGAAGCCATGCGCCTCGGCCAGCAGTCCTGACCGGATTGCTTCAGGCTGGCCCAATGCCACGATCTGGGCGCCGAGGCCCACTGCGCCCGCCGGAGCATCGGCGGTCATCATCAGGCGGCCACCCGAGGCGGTTCGATAGTTCCCCACGACCTCCGGCCTCTGGAGGACGCCGGCGCCGAACAGCTCCGCGTCCGCTGCCGCGCCAAAGCGCCAGAGATAACCGAGCTGGAGCATGATCCGGAGTACGTTCGAGAGCCCATCCCCGGCTCCCCCGAGCGGCGCACTGTCCAGGGCCGTCCTGGCATCCCCGCTGGTAGCCTCGGCGAGTGATACCCAGCCGAGGTGCTCCCATCCCGGTGCGAAGTCGGGCCGAAGGGTCATTGCGTGCTGCAGCGGCTCGAGCGCCTCGCTGCGCAGGTGACCGTACAACGGGCCGCGATGGAACAGCTCGTCTCCCAGGAGAAAGCTGGCCAGATAGAATCCCTGGTACCGGTGTGCCGCGGCGACCAGACTGTCATAGCGATGGGGCCATGGCTGCTGCTGCGCGAGGATGACGGCGCGATAGTGCGAAGGAAATGCGTCGAGGTGACGGTTTAAACTGGCGAAGCGGAGTGAATCCGGCTCGGTGCCGAGCCATCGGGCGATGTCGATCAACCGATAGGTGCAGAGCAGACAACTCGGATCCGACATTTCGATGCCGGAGTAGGCGTCCCGAGCCTGCTCCCAGCGAGACTGGGCGTAGAGCCGCTCCGCGGCGTGCCAGCGCCCTAACCCGTTCCCGGTTCGCGGCAGGGCGTCGAGTGGCAACCACTCGTCGCCAGCCAATGTCCCCTTCCACACCACCACCATGAAGGAGTCGCTGACCTGGCCGACAAGTGCGGCCCAGTCCGCGCGCCCCGGCGCGGCGGCTCCCACGATCGTTGCATCGCCTGACTCGCCGCCTGCGGCGCGCAACTCCAATCGGAGTCCGGTGGTGGTCAGCGTCATGGTCCCGGCGATGCGAACTGCTCCCGGCGTGCCGGAGCCCGACGTAGCAGGAAGCACCCGGAGGTCGGGATAGCCGGAGAGCGCCGCGAGGACGGCGGTATGCAGTGAATCCCGGAATGCGGTGCCGGGAATCCCGCGGACCTCGAAGGGCTCTACCTCGAGGGCGAGTCCTCCCTGCGGGGCAGATGGCCCGACCGTGGACACGAGAACGGCGCCGGTCGCGAGCGCGGCGGTCGCAAGCAGCCCACCCACCACGATCCGCATGCGTCGGCGCGGCACCGAGCCGCGAAGCGCTGCCTGAAATTCGCCGGCGTGGGCGAAGCGCTCCTCCGGCGCCAGGGCCAGCGCGCGCCGCAGAGACGGTGCGAACGGCAAGGGCACCGCGCTCCAGTCCGCCCGCTCCGGCTCCTGGTACACCGGCCAGTGCTTCCCGATGCAGGCCTCCCAGAGCAGGAGTGCGGCGCAGTACACATCGGTGCGCTCGGTGGCGACCTCTCCCTGCCGCTGCTCCGGCGCCATGTAGCGCACCGTCCCGATGAGCTGTCCCGGCGTGGTATACCCGGCCTCGCCGGGAGCACGCCACCGGGAGATCCCGAAGTCTCCGAGCAGCGCGCGGCCGTTGCGAAGAAAGACGTTGGCCGACTTGACATCCCGGTGCACGACGCCCAGGGCGTGAGCCGCGCCCAGCGCGCCGAGAAGGTCGTCAGCGAGCCGCTGCATTTCATCGCCGGACAGGGTGCCGCGCTCGAGCCGGGCGGCGAGCGTCTCGCCGTCCACGAATTCCATCACATAGTAGAAAAGGCCGTCCGCTTCACCGGCGGCGTAGATGGGAACGATGGAGGGATGCGCGAGCCGGGCGAGGATCTTGCCTTCATCGAGGAAACGCTCGGCCGCGACAGCCGTGGCCAGCTCGGGACGGAGGATCTTGATGGCGACGATACGGTCCAGCCGGGCCTGCCGGGCGGCGAAGACGACCCCCATTCCCCCGCCGGCCACCTCGCGGTGGATCTCGTAATCCTGAGCCAGAGCCCTGCGCACCCGCTCGATGAGCATTGGAACGATCTGCTGGGGACCTTCGGCATTCTCGGCCCATTGCAGGCCTGCTACAATCTTAGCACCCCGCCTCGACTCTTGCTTGAGCATGGTGGAATCGTCATTTGGAACGAGGTCGCCTTCACGGGACCGAACCAGGATTCGCCGATGAGCGCAGCGTCACCTGATGGAATCCCCGCCAGTAGGCCCGGGCCATATCAGGGCACCGAATCGCGCCCGTAGGGCGAAGGCCCGCTCATCGGCAGGGCGGCCTTGCGTCTCGAATGCCGCGACGATCAGCTCTGACATGACGTCGGAATC
>DASRIN010000183.1:0-7152 GCA_035649975.1 Gemmatimonadales bacterium | reverse complement strand
CCGCATGCGGTACTACCTACCGCGAGCGTGACGGGGTCCTGCGGCTGATTGACCCACCAGAAGCGAGCGGCTAACTTCTCTAGCTGCCGATGGTTTCGCGTCAGACGCGCCCGGGCTCGGCCTCTCTGGTCGGAGCGCGGGCGCTTTCCACGTGACCGCCCGGATACCCCGGGTGGAGCAAAGGCTCAGGCTCGGGTGAACGTACCATTGCTGGACCTGGTCGCGCAGTACCGGGAGATCAAGGACGACGTGCTCGGGGCCATGATGGCCGTCATCGAGCGTCAGGCCTTCATCATGGGGTCTGAGGTGGCGCAGCTGGAGGCAGAGATCGCCCGGATTTCCCACGCCAAGCACGGTATTGCCTGTGCCAGCGGCACGGATGCGCTTCTCCTTCCGCTGAAGGCCCTGGATCTCAAGCCCGGGGACGAGGTGATAACCACCCCGTTCACCTTCTTCGCCACTGCCGGGACAATCCACAACGCCGGAGGCACCCCGGTCTTCGTAGACATTGATGCGACGACGATGAACATCGATCCGGCGGCCATCGAGGCGGCGATCACGCCTCGGACCCGGGCCATCATCGTGGTCCATCTCTTCGGACAGATGGCTGCCATGGAAGAGATCTGCAGCATTGCGGATCGGCACCGGCTTTCCCTGATCGAAGATGGCGCCCAGAGTATCGGTGCCCGCCGGCGGATAAACGGGGCCTGGCGGATGTCCGGCGAGCTGGGGACAGTGGGGACGCTTTCGTTCTTTCCTACCAAGAACCTGGGCGCCTGGGGCGATGGCGGATTGATGGTTACGCAGGACGATGCTCTGGCCGAGCGGCTCCGCCGCCTGCGGCTCCATGGCGGGTCGCGCCAATATTTGCACGAAGAGGTGGGGACCAACAGCCGGCTGGACACACTCCAGGCGGCTGTGCTGCTGGCCAAGCTGCCACACCTGGACCGATGGAATCAGGCTCGTAAGCGGAACGCCGCCCGGTATCAGGAAGCCTTCAGCGGCCACCAGGCCGTCTGCCCCCCGGCGGTAGATCCGGCCAACGACCACATCTTCCATCAGTACACCATCCGGGTGCAGCAGCGGGATCAGCTGCAGGCTCATCTCAAGCAGAACGGCATCGGCCACTCGATCTACTACCCGCTGGCACTGCACCTGCAACCGTGCTTCGCCTTCCTGGGGTACCGCCGGGGAAGTCTGCCGGTTGCGGAAGCAGCCATGGATTCGGTGATTTCGCTGCCGATCTATCCGGAAATGCGCCCCGAGCAACAGGAAGCAGTGATCGAAGTGGTTCAATCCTTCTACGACTGAGTTTGCCTGTGAGTATCGCGCAGGACCTGATCAACAAGGCTGAACGGCGGCAAATCCATTTCGGAATTGTGGGCCTCGGGTACGTGGGACTTCCGCTCGCCATAGAGCTGGCCGAGGCCGGGTACCGGGTCCTTGGATTCGACATCAACCCGGATGTGGTCGAGGGACTGAACGCCGGGCAGTCGCACGTCAAGGACGTGAGCGATGCCCAGCTTCGCAAACAGTGCGAGCGGTTCAGCGCCACCGCCGACATGTCCCGGCTCTCGGAGCCCGATGCCATCTCCATCTGCGTTCCCACCCCCCTATCGAAGTTCAAGGATCCGGACGTCAGCTACATCGTGGCCGCGACGAATGCGGTAAAGCAGCGGCTGCGGCGGGGGCAGGCGGTCATCCTGGAGAGCACCACCTACCCCGGCACGACCCGAGAGATCATGCTGCCGGCTCTGGAAAGCACTGGACTCAAGGTGGGCCACGACTTCTTTCTGGCCTTCAGCCCCGAGCGGGTGGACCCGGGAAATCCCCACTACGGCACCCGCAACACTCCCAAGGTGGTGGGCGGAATCACTCCGGATTGTCGTCGCGTGGCTGTGGCACTGTATCAACCGGCCATCGACACCCTGGTCCCGGTCTCGACCACGGAGGCCGCCGAGCTGGTCAAGCTCCTGGAGAATACCTTCCGGAGCGTCAACATCGGGCTAGTCAACGAGATGGCCATCGTCTGCGACAAGCTGGGAGTGGACGTCTGGGAGGTTATCGAAGCCGCCTCCACCAAGCCCTTCGGCTTCATGAAGTTTCTCCCCGGCCCCGGGCTGGGGGGCCACTGCATTCCTATCGACCCCCACTATCTCGCCTGGAAAATGCGGGGCCTCAATTACAAGACCCGCTTCATCGACCTGGCCGGCGAGCTGAATACCGAGATGCCGGAGTTTTGGGTCCGTAAGCTGTCAGAGGCCCTCAATGGGCAGGGAAAGGCCGTCCGGGGGGCGTCGGTCCTGGTGCTAGGGGTGGCCTATAAGCGGGACATCGACGACATCCGGGAAAGTCCGGCCCTGGACATCATCCGGCTGCTGCGCGGCCAGGGCGCCCGGGTCGCCTATTCCGATCCTCACGTCCCCCGGTTCCGCGAGGATGGGCAGGAGTTCCGGTCGGTCGAGCTGACACCGGCGGTGGTTGGGGCAGTGGACTGCGTCATGGTCGTTACCGATCACACGTCGGTCGACTATGGCATGATCAAGCGAGCCGCGAGGCTGGTCGTCGACACTCGAAACGCACTACCCAAAGAGGGCTGATATGCACGTTGCGGTGATCGGAAGCGGCTATGTCGGCCTGGTAGCGGGAGCCTGCCTGGCGGAGACAGGCAACGACGTGACCTGTGTCGATGTCGACGCGGAGAAGATCGCGCGACTGCAGCGAAACGAGATCCCGATCTATGAGCCGGGTCTCGAGCCGATGGTGAAACGGAACCAGGAGGAGGGGCGGCTCACCTTTACGACCGATCTGGGGTCGGCGGTGCGGAGTTCCCGGGTCATCTTGATTGCCGTGGGTACTCCTCCCGGGGAGGACGGGTCTGCGGACTTAAAGCACGTGCTGGCGGTAGCCCACGCCGTGGGGCAGCACATGAACGAGCCGAAGATCGTGGTCACCAAGTCCACCGTCCCGGTCGGCACGGCGGAGAAGGTTCGCGCCGCCATCCAGTCGGAAACGACCATTCCGTTCTCGGTCTGCTCCAATCCCGAGTTCCTCAAGGAGGGGGCGGCCATCGATGATTTCATGAAGCCGGACCGGGTCGTAATCGGAGTGGATAACGCCGAGGCCAAGGAAGTGATGGCCGAGCTGTATTCCCCCTTTACCCGTCAGGGTGGCAATCGGATCCTGTTCATGGACATCGCCTCGGCCGAAGTGACGAAGTACGCTGCCAATGCGATGCTGGCCACCCGGATCTCCTTCATGAACCAGATGGCGCTGTTCTGCGAGCTGGTGGGTGCCGACGTCAACAACGTCCGCCTCGGGATCGGCTCCGACCAGCGGATCGGACGCGCGTTTCTTTATCCCGGTCCCGGGTACGGGGGCTCCTGCTTCCCCAAAGACGTGAAGGCGCTGATACGCACGTCTGAAGATCTCGGTCTCTCGCTGGATGTCCTCAAAGCGGTCGAGCATGTCAACGAGTGCCAGAAGCAGATCGTCCTGCAGAAGACGCTGCGGTACCTGGGGCAAGACCTGAACGGGAAGTCCATCGGAGTGTGGGGTCTCGCCTTCAAAGCCGAGACGGACGACATGCGGGAGAGCCCGGCCATTCCGGTAATCGAAGGACTGCTGGACGCCGGCGCGCGGGTCCAAACCCACGACCCCAAGGCCACCGACTCCGCGCGCATGATCTTTGGCGACCGGGTGATGTATGCGGCCGACCCCTACAGTGCGGCCCATGGGGCCGACGCTCTCCTGGTCCTGACCGAGTGGCTGGTCTATCGCAATCCTGATTTCGAGCGGATCCGCAAACTGGTCCGGCGTCCGCTCCTGATCGACGGCCGAAACCTCTACGACCCCGACCGGATGGCTGCGCTCGGGTTCGAGTATCACGGGATCGGCCGGGGACGCAGGTGAGTCGAGTACTGGTCACCGGTGCCGCGGGGTTCATCGGATCGCATCTGGTCGAGGCGCTGATTGCCCGCGGTGACGAGGTGATCGGGATCGACAACTTCGATCCGTTTTACCCCCGCGCGGACAAGGAACGGAACCTGGCCGAAGTCGGCCGACCGCCGAGCTTCACCTTTCGGGAGCTGGACCTCCTGGATGTGCGTTCCATCCGCGAGCTACTCACGCCAGACACTGCGATTGTGCACCTGGCCGCCAAGGCCGGAGTCCGCCCTTCGCTTGCCGATCCTATCGGCTACGCCCGAGCCAACGTGACTGGGACAGCCGCCCTGGTAGAGGCGGCCCGGCAGGCCGGCGTCGGCCGTTTCATTTTCGGATCATCTTCGTCGGTCTACGGCGACAGCACGCCGGTTCCGTTCCGGGAGGATGCGGCCGCAATTGTGCCAGTTTCTCCCTATGCGGCCACGAAGCGGGCAGGAGAGCTGTTTCTTACGTCGGTGGCGCCGATCTACGGTCTGCGGACCGCCTCACTGCGGTTCTTTACCGTCTACGGACCTCGCCAGCGGCCCGATCTGGCCATCCATGCGTTTACCCGAAAGATGGTGGAAGGTCGTTCGCTGACGCTGTTCGGCGATGGAACCCAGGCGCGCGACTACACCTACTGCGACGACATCATAGCTGGAGTCGTGTCGGCGATCGCCTGGACCGCATCGGCCCCGATTGGAGTCGAGACCTTCAATCTGGGGGGCAACCGGTCGATCCCGACCGAGGCCATGGTGGAGGAGATCGCGTCCGCCCTTGGCATTCGACCCAAGATCGAGTGGGCGCCGATGCAGCCGGGAGACGTCCAGCAGACTGCAGCCGATATCACCAAGTCTTCCGCGGTACTCGGTTACCGGCCGAAGACTGCTTTCTCCGATGGCATTCGTTGCTTCGTCCAATGGTTCCGGGAGGCGTATGGCAGGGCAGACTGAACTCCTGTTGGCACGAGCCCGGGAGCGATTCGTGGTGCAGGACTACTATGGTGCCGTTCACCTGCTCGAGTCGGTGGTGGATTCTGGGCGTGCGTTCGCTGATGTGCATCACCTGATGGGGGTTTCTCTCTCCCTGTTGGGCCAGGCGCAGCGGGCTCTGGGGGAGCTGGAGCGGGCATTGGAGCTGAATCCCAGGTACGTGGAGGCGCTGATCCACCGCGGCCTGGTGCTCAACGAGCTCGGCCGAGTGGATGAGGCTGAAGAGGCCTTTACCAAAGCAGCCGCCAATCTGGACCAGAAGACCGCGGGGCTGCCGTCGCCGGTGGCCGCGCAACTGGCCAACCGGCACGCCGAACTGGCTGACAGCTACGCCGGGGCCGGCGCGGTGATCCGGGCCATCGAGGAGTACGAGCGCGCGCTCGAGCTAGGCCCTGAATTTCATGACCTGCGCTATCGCATGGCTCGGCTGCTGCTGGAGGCAGGTCGGGTGCTCGAGGCGCGTGAGGCGCTGGAGCGAGTTCTCCAGGCGCGGCCGTCATTCGTGGATGCTCAGGCTGCTCTGGGGCTGGCTCATTACCTGTCTGGGGACGCCGATGGTGCTCGCGAGGTCTGGGAGGCCTGCCTAGCTCGACGACCGGAGAATGCGCGGGTGGAAGCTTACCTGGCGATGCTCAACCGCACCGAAGCGCAGTGATTCCCTGTCGGCGGATCGGGGGGTTTCTAGTAGCCGCGCTGCTGGCCGCGTGTGGGCGGGTGAGCGATCACGAGCGCCAGGGCGATCAGCTGTACGGGCAGGGCCGGTTCAGTGAGGCGCTCACCGAGTACCGCGCCGCGCTGGCCAAGGACCCCGACCCACGGCTCTGGGCCAAGACGGGCGGCGCCGCCCTTCGGGCGGGCAATCTGGATACCGCGGCCGATGCCTACCTTCGGCTCGCGGCCGAGGACCCCACCCGCGCCGAGGAAGCGGCCGAGGGTCTCGAGGCGGTCGCCCGGGCCGCGGACCGCAGCGGGGACCGCAAGCGGCTGGAATCCGCTGTCATCGGGCTGGGGATGATCGCGCCCAATCGGTCCATCGGACGATATGCTCTCGCGGTGGTTCGCCGGCCGGGTGCCGACGCCAACGATCTGGTTACGGTGCTTCCGGCCGCGATTGCGGCCGCGCCCGATGTGGAAACGGTGGATTCACTGCTGGCCGTCTACGGTGCGGCGCTCCGGGAAACTTCGGGGTGCGACCAGGCATTGCCGGTGTTCCAGGCGACCCTGCGCCGAACCAAGGTGGCCACGCTTCGCACCCGGGCCGAAGAGGGCGTGGCCGCTTGCTCGCTGGCGCTGGGGCTTCGAGCCGAGGCCGCAGGCAAACCGGACGACGCAGAGCTCTGGTTCGCGGCCGCGATCAGAGTCGATTCTGCCACGCCGGTGGGGCGGAGGGCGCTGGTCGGCTACGGCGATGCCCAGCTTCGTCTGGGTGATACTGTGGCAGCGGCGACCGCCTACCAGGCGGTCGTGGCGGATCGGACCCAGACCGATTCCACCAATCAGATGGCCCGTGACCGGTTGGAGGAGCTCCGGGCCCGGAGCCCCAACAATGTGCCGTACACTATCCTTCGATGATTGGTAAGTCGCTGCTGCTTGCCACCCTCGGGTTTCTGGTAGCGTGTGGCGGGGGACGGGGCAACGAGAACCGCTCGGTCGCGCCGGCTCCAGTCTCCGCAGGAGGCGCGAGTGCTGCCACACTCGACTCCCTGTGGCGTCAGGCCGAGCAGACGTTTCGGAACGGCAAATGGGGTGACGCCGAGAAGCTGCTGAACCGGATGATCCTGGAGTTACCCCCCGGCGATGCCCGCATCTCCCGCGCTCACTTCTATCTGGGTGAGGCCCTGTTTGCCCAGAACCGGCAGCTGGAGGCTGCTCGCGAATTCCGGAAGACCTCAGACGAAACCCCGAATGATCCTCTGGCTCCCACGGCTCTTCTTCGGCTGGGTGACGTCTATGCCGACCTGTGGCGCCGCCCGGAGCTGGATCCTACCTACGGCCAGACCGCGCTCTCCACGTATCAGGAGCTGTTGAACCGGTATCCTGGCAGCGACGCTGCCAAACGGGCTCAGCTGCGCATTGCCGACCTGAACGAGCGATTTGCCACCAAGGAGTACAAGGCTGCCCTGTTCTACTTTCGGCTCAAGGCCTACGACTCGGCGGTCCTGTACCTCAAGGATCTGGTCGCCACCTATCCCAAGGCCGGTATCGTACCGGAGGCGCTGATCAAACTCGTGCAGGC
>DASRIN010000182.1:0-3335 GCA_035649975.1 Gemmatimonadales bacterium | reverse complement strand
CGGCCTTCTCGAAAGCGTGCTCCACCCCGGCCAGGAGCTTGTCTCGCTGGCTCCAGCCCCTGGGCAGGATCAGCACCTTGTTGGCGTTGCAGTTGAACGACGCGTTGAAGGTGAGTCCCGCGACGACGTCTTCGGCCTGATAGGCCAGCTCCTTGTCGCTGTAGGGTCCCGGTACCACGATCACCGGCGACACGTTCCCCAGCTCCGCGGTGATCGGCTTCTGGAGCACCGGTTTCCCCTCGGCCTTCCGACGCTCGCGATCCGGTCCTGGCGGTCCCCACACGATCTGATCGAAGGTCTTGTCCGATCCGGTAAGGTGCACCTCGTCCACGTCGCGATGGTTGGCCACGTACGCCCCTTCACCCGGGCCGCCGTAGACCACGGCGAGGAACCCCTGGCGGATCGGGTCGGCGAAGGCCTCCTCCAAGAACGGGCCGAGGTAGGCGTTGACCGGGTTCATCTTGAGGACGCAGACCTTTCCCTCGTTGAACATCTTGGTGAGCAGGTCCTTGGTGGGAATCCCGCTGATGTTGCCGGCGCCGAGCACCAACACCACTCGGCCATCGTGATCTGGCGACTTGTAGAACCTGGCTCTGCTGGCATCCATCTCCTCTTCGGTGACCCCGGACTGCAGGTGCACGTCCACCCGGACTCCCTTGAACAGCGTCCCGTCTATGGTTCCTGCGGGGAAGACCTGCACCGCGAGCCGCTGGTCGGCGGTGCGGCCGACCGCTCCGATCGGGGTGTTGCCGGTGTGCTTGAGCGAGAGGAGCGACTGCCGAATCAGACGGAGGGTGCGGACCACGAACCAGGGGCCGAGGGTCCACTCCTCGCCTTCGAGCGGGGTTCCCAAAGGAATCCCCTTGGCGGCGCAGGCGGCCTCCACGCTGGCGCGGGCGACGCGGAGATAGCCGGCCTGCATCGAGCGGGCGAGCTGCGCCCGGTCGTCGAGCGAGAGTTTGGTGAACTTGCGGGCGTTCTCCCGGAGCCGAGCCACTGCGGCCTCTAGCTGCGATTGGCCAGTGGAGGCCGGAGTGGAGACCGGAGACCCGCGGGTCTGCCTGGGTGAGGCTACTGTCGAAGCGGTCATGGTTCATCCTTCCTAGTAGGAGATCTCGCCCACCATGGTGAGCTCTACCTGAGTCGCAACCGGGGTCTGTGAGAAATCGGCCTGCTCGGTGCCTGACATAGTGGTGGTGCCGGTCGCTCCGGTGAACCTCCCGGTGCCGCCGGTGAAGGTGAGCGTGCCGTTTACCCTGAAGATCCCGACCGGCGATGGGGGCTGGATCACACTCGAGTTGCCGCTGTAACTGCCGAACAGCTGGTCGCCATTGGCGACCGTCTTGAGGAAGGTCCCATTGGTCAGGGCGCCGGTAGCCGGATCGAGGCAGTGAGAGTTTACGATATCGTACTTGCCGGTATGCGTGGCAGTACCGCCGCCCTGGTAACTCTCGAGCAGGAGGGGTGACGGGCACCGGGGGTCAGCCGTGATCGTGCCGGTGGAGTGGTAAGACTCCTTCCAGGGCCTTGCCCCGGCAGCAGTCGCAATAGGTATGTCATCCTGTGACGAAGCGGCCGACTGCGAGACCGGCGAAATGTGGTCGCAGCCGAGGAGGAGGCCGAGTGCCACTAGGCTAGAGATGAATAGACGATTGGAAAGCATGAGCCACCTCCTGTACGATGTTTCTTGCCGGGTGCATTGACGAGGGCTACAATAGTCGAGGCCCATCAGAGCACTATCAGATCAATGTCAGAAGCGAGTCGTCTCAGGCTGAGACTGCGGACCTTCGGCGCTCCCGTGGTGGAGGGGCCTGTTGGTCCACTGGGTGGAACTGCGGCGCAGCCCCAGTCTCTGGCGCTGCTCACGCTGCTGGCTGCCGCGGGTGAGCGGGGGATGAGCCGGGACAAGATCATCGCGCTGCTCTGGCCTGAGGCGGACGCGAAGCGAGCGCGCCACCGATTGAGCCAGCTCTGCCATGCGCTGCGGCGAGGTCTGGGCGAGCACATCTTCGCCTCTGCCTCGGCTGAGCCCCGGCTCGATGGTGGCCAGATCACCAGCGACGTTGCCGAGTTCAAGGCAGCGTGCGGCAGGCGAGACTTTGAGGGCGCGGTGGCGTGCTATGGTGGGCCGTTCCTCGACGGGTTCTTCCTGACCGAGGCGCCCGCATTCGAGCGGTGGGTCGAAGCTGAGCGGGTGGCGTTTGCCCGGGCGTTCACCGAGGCGCTGGAGACCCTCGCGATCGATGCCGAGAGCAGAGGCGATAGGTCCGAGGCTGCCCGGTGGTGGAGTCGGCTGGCGGAGCACGAGCCGCTCAGCTCCCGGGTGATCATCAAGCTGATGGCTGCTCTGGCGGCTCATGGCGACCGGGCCGGCGCGCTGGAGCAGGCTCGCCGCTATGAGAAAGGCGTCAGCCGCGAGCTCGAGGCAGACCCCAATCCGGCAGTGGTGGCGCTGGCAGACCGGCTGCGCGCGGCACCCATTGATGGTTCCTTCCCAGCTTCATCGAAACGACGCATCTCCATCGCGGTGCTACCCATCACCAAGCTGGGCTCGATTCCAGACGAGTATCTGGCAGAGGGGTTGGTCGAGGAGATTACCAATGGATTAGCCCAGCTCGAGGGTGTACAGGTAACGTCGGTGATCTCGCCGGAACGGCTGAGCCGGACGAGCGCCAGTGCGATTCTGGAAGGGATTATCCGACAGATCGGTGATCGAGTCCGGCTGATTGTCCGCCTGGTCGATTCCGCGGATGGGTCCTACCTCTGGTGCAGTCGTTACGATCGATCCGTGGACGACGTGTTTGCCTTCCAGGACGAGCTGAGCAGAACCATCGTCGAGGAACTGCGGGGGTTCCTGAGAGCCAAACGCGTTCAGCCATAGCGGGTTTGATTTGGCGTCAGTACCCTACAGCATCCCTTCCCCGGAAGCCCAGCTGACCGAAACCTCCAATCGCGTAGATCCCGCCCTCGAGCAGGCCGGGCCAGTCTCCGCCACCGGCCGAGGCAGGCTGCACCGGGTGCTGGGCATCTCCTTCGGCCTGGCGGTGCTGATCGGCAACACCATCCTGATCGGCATTCTCCGGACCCCCGGTGAGGTGGCCGCCCAGCTGCCCCATCCCGCGCTCTTCATCGGGATCTGGATCCTCGGCGGTCTCTACGCCTTGATGGGCGCCGCCTCCCTGGCCGAGCCCGGTGCGATGTTCGCCCGGTCCGGCGGGCAGTACGTGATCGTGCGACGGGGACTGGGCGAATACCCCGGCTTCGTGGTGGGCTGGAGCGACTGGATCTCCACCTCCGGGACGGTCGCACTGGGCGGCATGGTCTTCATGGAGTAC
>DASRIN010000181.1:0-2156 GCA_035649975.1 Gemmatimonadales bacterium | reverse complement strand
GAGCTGTCGGTGGGCGACTTTGTGCTGTCGGGCGGGGAGCCGGCGGCGCTCTGCATCATCGATGCGGTCGTACGGCTGCTGCCTGGCGCGCTGAGCGATCACGAGTCGGCCAGCTCCGACTCGCACTACGACGGATTGCTCAGCCCTCCCAGCTATACCCGGCCACTGGAGTATCGGGGGCTGGAGGTGCCCGAGGTGCTGTTGTCGGGAAACCACGCCGAGATCGCGGCCTGGCGGGAGCGGGAAGCCGAGCGGCTGACCCGGGAGCGCAGGCCGGACCTCTGGGACCGGCACATGAAGCCGGAGTAGCCTGTCATCCTGAGCGAAGCGAAGGATCTCTCCGTTGACAGGATGACGTCTCATTTCTCGATGCTCCCAATAGGTGACAAAACACGCTCGCGGTTTTAAGATCGTTGCAGCTTTTCCTGGACCAAACGCCGGACCGAAGGAGGATCTACCATGGAACGATTGGCAGAAGTTGCCCGTGAGGGCTTGCGCACGGACATACCTGCATTCGATCCGGGAGACACCGTCCGGGTCATGGTTCGGGTCCGGGAGGGCGACAAGGAACGCCTGCAGGCATTCGAGGGCCTGGTGATCGCCCGGCGGGGCGGTGGGATCAGTGAGACCTTTACGGTCCGCAAGGTCTCTGCGGGAGTGGGGGTGGAGCGCCTGTTCCCGGTTCACAGCCCAACGATTGCCTCCATCGAGCTGATCCGCCGGGGACGGGTACGTCGCGCCAAGCTGTATTATCTGCGCGCGCTGAGCGGCAAGGCGGCCCGCATCCGGGAGAAGCGCGAGAGCTGACGGGTGCCCCCACGACCCACACTCGCCCGTGAGCGGGCAGTCTGGGCGGAGGAGCTCCTCCTTGTCGGCGTGGATGAAGCCGGCCGTGGCCCCCTGGCAGGACCTGTGGTGGCTGCGGCCGTCGTCTTTCCCATCGGCTGCGCCGCCGTTCGAGGCCTGCGTGACAGCAAGATCCTTCCTCCCTCGGTGCGGACCCGGTTAGCCGAGCGGGTTCGGCGGCGGGTGCTGGCCTTCGGGGTTGGGGCGGCATCGGCCCACGAGATCGATCGCTACAATATCAGAGTGGCCAGTGCCATTGCGATGCGCCGGGCCATCACCTGCCTCATCCGCCGCTCCTCGCTGGCGCGTTTTCCACTGGGCCAGGCTCCCCGCACCTGCTTCGACTCGGGTCGGCCCTTTCGCATCATCATCGATGGCCTCCCTCTGCCGGAGATCGGGTACGCCCACGACGCCCTGGTCGACGGCGATGCCCGCTGCCAGTCCATCTCCGCCGCGGCCATTCTGGCCAAGACGGTCCGCGACCGGCTGATGCACCGTCTGGCCCTGCGGCATCCCGGGTATGGCTGGGACACCAACGTCGGCTATGGGACCGAGGAGCATCAGGAAGGGCTTCGCATCAACGGCCCCACTAAACACCACCGCCTCACCTTCGCCCCGCTCGCGCAGCTCACGCTGGCGCTGTGACCGGCACTAGCCCGGCGCCCGCCTCATCCCGAGCGCAGCGAGGGATCTACCCTATCAGGTTCCTTTTAGCCCTGCTCACGAGCGCCGGGGCACCGCTGGCCGCCCAGCAGACCAACGCCGAGAGGATCCTCTCCGGTCGAGATACCCCGTCGCACGACTACGACCTCATCCATCAGACCATCGAAGTCCGGAACTTCGATTGGGACGCCACCGCCTTCGACGGCCGGGTGACAACCACCGTCGTATCGCGCCGGCCCGGGCTCAATGCCGTCGCCCTGGATATGGGTAGACGCCTGGCGGTTCGGTCGGTAATAGCGGCGGTCGGTCGGTCTGGCGGTCGGTCGGCCAGGCTTCAGTTCACTCGGCCCGGAGACTCGATCGTGGTGCGCCTTGCGAAGCCGGCCGGGTTCCGGGACACGGTGCGGTTCACCATCGACTACCGCGGCAAGATCACCCACGGACGGGGGCTCTACTTCTTCAAGGGAGAGGGAAGGCCGCATCGGCCGCAGCAGATCTACAGCGGAGGCGGCACCGACGGGAATCCGAACTGGATTCCGACCTACGGTGCGCCGCACGACAAGGCGACCTGGGAGCTGGTGGCCACTCTCCCCGCGAGCTACACGGTGGTCTCCAACGGACGGCAGATCAGCGATGTCCGCGGACCC
>DASRIN010000180.1:0-2969 GCA_035649975.1 Gemmatimonadales bacterium | reverse complement strand
CCGCCCAGGAACGCCGAGAGGAACGGATCGTTGACCGGCAGATCCTTGCTCGCCTGGGTGAGCCAGGCCTGCAGCATCTGTTTCTCTGCCTCGGGCTCGCTTTCGATCGGCCCGAGCACCGCGCTCTTGAGCGTCTCGATGCCGGTGCCGCGATACTGGGGCAGTCGCAGCGAATCGGGCAGCTTCTCCTGCTCCGGGATCCGGACGGTTGCACCGGCGACGTTGAGCAGCGGCGAACCGCTGAAGCTGTACCAGCGCTGCTGCTTGGCCAACCCGGCTAACTGGCGCTGGGCGGTTGCAATGGCATCCCAGGAGGCGCCGTAGCGGGCCTTGAGCTTGGGATCGGCGTTGATCCTGCGGCGGAAGTCGCGCTCGAACGCACGCTTCTTGGCCATCACGCTCGAATCCTGCAGCCCGGAGAGGTAGCCGGTTACCGCCTTCTTCGAGTTCTTCAGGCTGAAGATCTGGTTTTCCAGCGCCCGGCGGGTTTCCTCGTCCTGTTTTGACAGCTCCTCCAGTACTGCAAGGTTCCGGTCATAGGAGCTGAGCTGGGCCGGATACTGCACGTCCCGGAAGTACTCCATCTGGGCGACGGTGAGCAGCCGTCCGGTCGAGCCGGGATTTCCGGTGACGAAGACCAGGTCGCCCTCCTTGGCTCCCTGGCGACTCCATCTGAGATAATTCTTCGGCTGGTAGGGTCGGCCGTTCTCGTATACCCGCATGAGGCTCAGATCGAGATCGTAGCGGGGGTAGGTGAAGTTGTCGGGGTCGCCGCCGAAGAAGCTGATCGCCTCTTCCGGGGCCATCACCAGCCGAAGGTCGTTGAACCGCTTGAACCGGTAGAGCGAATACGCTCCCCCCTGATAGTAGGAGATCACCTGGCACTTGGTGCTCGCATCGGTCTCACAGCTCTTGGTGAGGGAGTCGATGGCGGTATTGCGCTGGGTGACTTGTTTGGCAGATGTCTTCGAGGTAACCGCGCTCTGGACCTTCCCGGTTACGTCCTCGATTGACTGCAGCTGGTCCACGTAGAGCCCCTCGCACTTCCGCTCGTCCGCCTGAGTCTTGGCAACGAAGCCCAGCTCCTGGAAGTTGGAGTCGGGGGTGGACACACCGGTGATGCACTCGCGGGCGCAGTGATGGTTGGTCATCACCAGCCCGTTGGAGGAGACGAAGGATGAGGAGCAGTTGGGCAGCCGGATTGAGGCCAGCCGCACGTTGTCCAGCCAGGCCTTGGTCGGGGTGAACCCATAGCGCGCCTTCCAGTAGTCGGTTGGCGGCGCGTCAAAGGTCCACATGGTGCCGAACTCCTTGATGAACCCGGCCGGCAGCTTCTCGGTGGCGAGCTCGGCGGCCGCGGTCTCCTGGGCCGGAGCGGAACGAGCTATAAAGGAGAGAGCGAGGAAGGCCGTCAGTCCTGCAATCCGAATACCACGCATCGTCGGTGCCTCATTCAGGGGTGTGTGCCGGGCGGAATGTAGCTGTTCTGACCGCACCGCGGTACGGAGGCATGTGATCCGGATCACGGCCTCACTAGTATTTAGGACACAATTCTGAGCGCTCTACTAAGGGAAGGGTTGGCTCGTGCCTCTCACCCGCCGCGACTTTCTCCGGGCCTCCGCCGCCGGCGTGGGTCCCGGGACCGCTCTCGGCTCCCTTCTGGGGCTGGGCGCCAGCCTGGCACCAGCCACCGTCCGAGCCCAGCAGCTCCGGATCCGCGACGCCAAGACCACGCCGAGTGTGTGCCCCTACTGCTCGGTGGGCTGCGCCCTTCTGGTCCACACCATCGGCAACGACATCGTCAACATCGAGGGCGACAAGCGCAGCCCTCACAGCGAGGGCTGCCTCTGCCCTAAGGGCGCGGCCACCTATCAGCTGCACAAGAATCCCAATCGGGCAACGAAAGTGCTGCACCGGAAGCCCGGAGCGACTCGCTGGGAGGAGGTCGAGCTCGAGTGGGCCATGGACCGGGTGGCCGCCCTCGTCAAGAAGACGCGGGACGAGACCTTCGTTGAGCGGCTGGAGAACGGCCGTCTGGTCAATCACACCACAGCCATCTTTGCCCTGGGCGGCGCCACCCTGGACAATGAGTGGAACCACATGCAGCAGAAGCTCATGCGGGGATTGGGCGTGGTGGCGATCGAAAATCAGGCCCGAATATGACACTCCTCTAGCGTCCCCGGTCTGGGGACCCGGCTCGGTCGCGGCGCGGCGACCCACTACCCGCGCGATCTGATATTCTCGGACTGCATCGTGTTCGAGGGCTCCAACATGGCGGAGTGCCACCCGGTGGCATTTCGCTGGCCGATGAAGGCCAAGACCGAGAACGGGGCCAAGCTGATCCACATCGATCCTCGCTTCACCCGCACCAGCGCGATGTGTGACATCTACGCTCCTGCCCGCGCCGGTAGCGACATCGCCTTCCTCGGCGGCCTCATCAACTACGTCCTGAACAGCGAGCGTTGGAACAGCGACCCGTTCTTCCGCGAGTACGTGGTGAATTACACGAACGCCGCCACCATCATCCGAAAGGATTTCAGGGACGCCGAGGATCTGAATGGCGTCTTTTCCGGACTGATGGAATACCAGAATAAGGCCGGATGGCCGTACGACGGTTTCGTCGGCACTTACCAGACCGACTCCTGGCAATACTCGAGTCACGGTGAAGAGCAGGGCGAGCCACGCGGTGGGGAGGAGAGCTCGTCCCCCGGCAGGACACAGGCTCAGGGAAAGACCGGGAAGAAGCAGTCGTTCGAGTCGGTGATCCGCTCGCTCCTCAAGCCTCCACCCGAGCGGGATGAAACCCTCAAAAACCCCCGCTGCGTGCTCCAGGTGGTGAAGCGGCACTTCAGCCGGTACACACCGGAGATGGTGGAGCAGGTTACTGGCTGTCCCAAGGAGACGTTCCTCAAAGTGGCTGAGACGGTGCTGGCCAACTCGGGGCGGGACCGGACCACCGGCTGGGTCTA
>DASRIN010000179.1:0-8127 GCA_035649975.1 Gemmatimonadales bacterium | reverse complement strand
GAATCCGACGCGCTCTATGAGAGCCGGATCCGGCGCGACGACTCCGGGGACGAGATCTCCATGATAGATGAACTCCACGACCTCGGGCTGAACCATGGAGCAGGTCGGGTGCTCCTCCAGGCACCGGATGCCGCGCTCGAGCCAGTCGTCCTGCTCGAGGAGGCAGTGTGCATCGAGGAAGACGTAGAACGTCGCATCGCCGGGGGAGAGTGCGGCGTTGATGCTCCGGCCGACGCCGAGGGGAGCGGGATTCTTCGAGATGCGGACGAGGCCCCGGTAGGGCTCCCCATCGGCGAAGGAGAAGTCCGTCTCGGTGTCGCCGTTGGCAAGCACCGCGACCTCGAACGATGGATACGCCCGCGTGTGCTCCAGGATCGAGTCCACGGTGGCGCGCAGCCACTCGCGCTCGTTGGTGCAAGGAAGGACGATCTTGACGTGGCGTTGCATGGAGACGAACGGAGGAGGACGGTGGTTCAGCAAAAGAGGCCGGCGGCACCTTGCGGCACCGCCGACCTCCGGGGCAGTTGTGGGCTATGGAAAGATCCACTGCTCGAAGGGCAGCTCGGATGCGCATTGTGCAAGACGCACGTTCGACCAGCAAGTCCGACGAATGAACTACATGCGCGCCAACGCACCCCCGGACAGTGGTCGATCGATCGCCGCTCCCCTCTTTGGTAAGATGGCGCGGCATGAGCGAAGTGAGGCGGATTCTGGACGACATCCAGCAAGGCGATCCGCGCGCTGCCGAGCAGTTGTTGCCGCTGGTGTACGACGAACTGCGCAAGCTGGCCGCTGCGAGGTTGGCCCGGGAAAAGCCGGGACAGACGCTCCAGGCTACGGCGTTGGTCCACGAAGCTTATCTCCGTCTGGTCGACGTGAACCACGCACAAACCTGGAAGAATCGTGGGCATTTCTTCGCTGCGGCCGCGGAGTCCATGCGGCGGATCCTGGTCGAGGCAGCCCGCCGAAAGCGGCGTTTGAAACGCGGCGGCGATCGCCATCGTCTCAGCCTGGATCATCTCGAACTTTCCATCGCTGAGCCGAGCGATGACCTGCTCGCGCTCGACAAAGCTCTGGAAAAACTGGAGGTCAAACACCCCGAGCGGGCCGCCCTGGTCAAGCTGCGTTACTTCGGTGGTCTGACCGGCGACGAGGCCGCGCAAGCGCTGGGCGTCTCGCCCGCGACCGCCGACCGTTACTGGACTTATGCTCGGGCCTGGCTGCTGCGCGAATTGACGCCGGATTCCGGCGGCTTGCCGTAACGGCTCACCACGTTCCGGCGGCGGCCGTTTGAGTCGGTTGCAAAGCTCTTGAGGCCGAGTGCTCGCCGATGGCGCATTGTAGGCAGGAGTTCAGCTTGCCTATATTCTGAGGCGGAAGTCTGGACTTCACCATCGCCTGAAGGCGCCTGCTCCCATGACGCTCGACGAAGAGGCCATTTTTCTGGAAGCGGTCGAAAAGACCTCTGCAGGGGAGCGCTCGAAGTACCTCGATGAGGCCTGTGCCGGGGATCCGGCGCGGCGACGTGAGATCGAGAGGCTGCTCGAAGCCCACGCCAAGGCGGACAGATTCCTCGCCGGCAGGCCGGCCCTGGCTGCCTTGACCGGCGAGATGGTGCTGGAACGCCCCGGCACGCAGGTCGGCCCCTATAAGCTCCTGGAGCAGATCGGCGAGGGCGGCTTCGGCGTGGTCTTCCTGGCCGAGCAGATCGAGCCCGTGCACCGCCAGGTCGCCCTGAAGATCCTGAAGCCCGGCATGGACACGCGGCAGGTGGTTGCCCGGTTCGAAGCCGAACGGCAGGCCCTGGCGATGATGGACCATCCGAACATCGCCAGGGTGCTCGATGCGGGGGCCACCGACAGCGGCCGGCCCTACTTCGCGATGGAACTGGTCAAGGGCGTCCCCATCACCGGTTTCTGCGACGAGCGCAGGCTGACTCCGCGGGAGCGGCTGGAACTGTGCGTTCCGGTCTGCCAGGCGGTCCAGCATGCGCACCAGAAGGGTGTCATCCATCGGGATCTGAAGCCCTCGAACGTCCTGGTCGCCTTGTACGACGGCCGGCCGGCGCCCAGGGTGATCGACTTCGGCGTGGCCAAGGCGATTGGCCAGCCGCTTACCCGGAAGACGCTGGTGACCGGCCTGGGGGCCATCGTGGGCACCCCGGAGTACATGTCGCCGGAGCAGGCGGAGCTGAACCAACTGGACATCGACACCCGGAGCGACATCTACAGCCTCGGAGTCCTGCTGTACGAGCTCCTGACCGGGAGCACCCCGCTCGAGAAGAAGCGGGTGCAGGAGGCCCTGCTGGAGGTCCTGCGGCTGGTCCGGGAGGAGGAACCGCCGAGGCCGAGCACCCGCCTGTCCACCACCGAGGAGCTGCCGCGGATCGCGGCCAACCGGGGGTTGGAGCCGAAGCGGCTCAGCGGGCTCGTCAGGGGCGACCTGGACTGGATCGTCATGAAGTGCCTGGAGAAAGACCGCGGTCGACGGTACGAGACCGCCGACGGGCTGGCCCGGGACATCAATCGCTATCTGCACGACGAGCCGGTGGAGGCGTCCCCGCCCGGGGCAGGCTACCGCCTGCGGAAGTTCTTGATGCGGAACAGGGGGCGGGTGGCGGCGGCGGGTCTGGTGCTGGCGGCGCTCCTGGCCGGCATGGCAGGGACGACCTGGGGCATGATCCGGGCCGAGAAGGCGCGTCAGGACGCCGTCTCGGCGCAGTTCGCGGAAGCGGAGCGCGCGGAGGGGGAGCGCCGGGCCAAAGAGGAAGCCCAGAAGCGCGCGGCACAGATCGAAAAGGGGGCGGAGATCCTCGCTTCGGTGTTCGGCGACCTGGATCCCATGGCCGCGGAAAAGGAAGGATTGACCTCGCGCGACCTGCTCGGCCGGCGGCTGGTTGAAGCCGCGCAGCAATTGGAAGGCGAGGTGGTGGGCGATCTGCTGGTGGTTGCTAGACTCCAGCACGTGCTGGGGAGTTCCCTGTTCGAATTGGGTCATTGGAAGGAAGCCAAGGAGGTGCTCGTCAAAGCAAGCCGGACCAGGGAGCGGATGCTGGGGGCCGACCACCTCGATACCGCCACCACCAAGCACCACCTGGCCATGCTGTACCGGGAACAAGGGGAGTACGCCCTGGCCGAGAGGCTGTACAGGGAGGCGTTGGCAGTCCGCACCGCCAAGCTTGGGGCCGACCACATCGACACCGCCGCCACCAAGCACCACCTCGCCATGCTGCATCATTCCCAGGGTAAGGACTACTCGGCCGAGGCGTTGCTCGAGGATGTGCTGGCGATACGCACCGCCCGGCTGGGCGCCGACGACCCCGACACCCTTACAACCCGGCACAGACTGGCCCAGATATATTACAGCCAGGGGAAGTACGCCCTGTCCGAGACGCTGCACAAGGGGGTACTGGCGGCCCGCACCGCCAAGCTGGGCCCCGACCATCTCGATACCGCCGCCACCAAGAGAGGTTTGGCCGTGCTGTACCAGGCCCAGGGGAAGATCAGCTTGGCCGAAACCCTGTACAAGGAAGTGCTGGCGATCCGCATCGCCAAGCTCGGCCCCGACCATCCCGACACCATTAGCATCCAGCATCGATTGGCCACGCTGTGCGAATCGCAGGGGAATCTCGCCCAGGCCGAGGCGTTGTACAAGGAGGTGCTGGCGGGCCGCACCGCCACACTCGGCCCCGACCATCCCGACACTCTCGGCATCCGGCATCAATTGGCCACGCTGTACCTGTGGCAGGGGAGCTTCGCCCAGGCCGAGGCGCTTTACAAGGAGGTGCTGGCGGGCCGCACCGCCAAACTCGGCCCCGACCATCCCGACACTCTCAGCACCCGGCTTGGGTTGGCCACGCTGTACCACTGGCAGCGGAACTTCGCTCGGGCCGAAGCGCTTTACAAGGAGGTGCTGGTGAGCTACACGGAAAAGCTGGGGGCCGACCACCTCGATGCCGTCGCTGCCAAGCATAGTCTGGCCACGATGTACCACTCCCAGGGGAACCACGCCCAGGCCGAAGCGCTTTACAAGGAGGTGCTGGCGATCCGCACCGCCAAGCTGGGGACCGACCACCCAGACATCATCATCAGCCGGGACAGCCTGGCCATGCTGTACTCGTCGATGAAGAAGCCCGGTCAGGCGATTCCCCTGTTGGAGGAGACGCTCGAACTGAGAAAAGCCAAACTGGGCCCCGACGCCCCCGAGATCCTCGGGAGGCAGGTCACCCTCGGCGCGAACGCCTGCGACGCCGGAC
Organism: Gemmatimonadales bacterium; assembly: GCA_035649975.1. Lineage (GTDB taxonomy): Bacteria > Gemmatimonadota > Gemmatimonadetes > Gemmatimonadales > GWC2-71-9 > CAVVWJ01. The sequence goes on along the minus strand of DASRIN010000179.1, from coordinate 3,872 downwards.
GATTCGGGAAGGGCATTTCGCTGATCGAAGAAGTCCGCCGGAAGGGCCGATCGGACCCCCACCCGGCGTGGGTCCGCAGTGCCTTGCTGACGGCTTACGTGCAGGCCGGGAAGACGGCGGAGGCGACCGCACTGGTGACGGAGCGAGTACAGGAAGCGCGCGAGCAGTTTCCCCCTGACAGCCCGGAACTCGCCGCCGCGCTGACCGACAACGGAAAAGCGCTCCTGGACGCGAAGGCGTATGCCGACGCCGAGCTCCTTTTGCTCGCCGGCTATCGGGGGCTCAACGAGGCCGCGGTCCAGACTCCGCCTCGGGTCGAGGACGTGCGGCTGCAGGGTGCTCTCGAGCTGCTGGTCCACCTCTACGAGGCTTGGGGCAGGGCGGACGAGGCAGCGAAGTGGCGGAAGGAGCTGGAGGCGGCGCGCGCCGCCGGCCCACCGAAGCTGAAGGGACCGTAACCACCCGCGGTTTCAGACCCAGCCGGTCCGCCGAATACTCCGCTTCCGGAAGCACGGATTCACCCGATCCTGCCATCCAGTGCTCTCGACACCGCTCCGGACGCCTTCGTTGCCAGATTCCTTGAGGCTGATCGCCCGTCGATGGCGCATTGCTCGCTGACAGGCATACCATGAAGCACAGCACCCTGATCGCCATCGCGGCCGCCGTCCCGCTCCTCGGGCTCGGAAGCTCCCGGACCCACGCGTCGGGGTTCGCGTTCATCGCCGCCCCCCTGAGCGCGTGGCTGGCGGAAGGTGCATCCTCCATGTCGGCGACACGGCTCAGCTCCGGGCAGCCGTTGATCAGGGTACTGACGGCGACGTGGTCGTCCTCGCTGCTGGCACTGACCTCGTGGACGCGCCGCTCAGACTGAAGCCTGGCTTGCAGATCGTGGGACGCCCGAAACGAGAACCGTAGGACTTTTGCGAGGAAGGATGACCGGCATGGCACGAGACATGGGCTGGAAGGTCGGTGGCTGGACCGTGATTGCGATCGTGTCGCTGTCGATCCTCCCGGGGGAAGGGGTGGGGCAATGCGCCGATGAGCGTATCGAGCCCCCCGGCGCCGTCGTCCACGGGAAGACGATCGGCGAATGGACCGCAGCGCTCTGGCAATGGGTGGCAGCGATCCCGAAGGACGGGAACCATCCCTTGGCAGATTTCGACGGCGCCGATTGTGCAAGAGAGCAGGGCGAAGCGGTCTTCTTCCTCCCCCCCAGCCTCTTCAGCATCATAATAAACGATCAGCCCCTCCCGCGGACCAAGTGCGTCATTCCCTGCGGAAAACCGATCCTGTTCCCGCTCTCCTGGGTGCTCATGTGGGCTCCAGGCGACTGCGAGCCCGACAGGATGCAGGACTGCGCGGCCCTCGCCGGGACGTACGTCGATGGCGTGACGATCGTGGAGGTGACGCTCGACGGCACACCGATACTCTGTCCCGGAGACCACAGGGTGATCTCGCCGGTCTTCGAGTTCGTCCTGCCGCCGCCTCCGGACAGGAACGTCTTCGATCTACAGGAGCCGCTCACGAGGAAGGGCGTGTCCGACGGGCACTGGATCATGCTGAAGCCTCTCTCGCCGGGGAAGCACACCATCGTCTACCGCACCCTCGTTGGAGGGGAGGAGTCGCCGCACATCGATGAGATCACCGTCGCTCCATGCGACGGCGCGTCCTTCCGCCGTGGCGATGCCGATGGAAACCAGATGGTGAACGTGACCGATGCGATCGCGACCCTCGAGAGCCTCCGGGGAGGGCCGGCGCTACCCTGCGAGGATGCGGCCGACTCGGACGACAGCGGCCTTCTCGATATCACGGATGCGGTCTATACGCTGAACCACCTCTTCCGGGAAGGACCTGCGCCATCGGCCCCCGGGCCGGACGAGTGCGGCGCCGACCCGACGGATGCCGACGAGCTGGCTTGCGGGAACGGGTGCTGATACCTCGAGCGACGAACTGAGGGGCGAAAGGCAAACCGGCGACGGACCGCTGCGGCGGAGGGAACCGCCGTCCCGCTGTCTTCATCGGATTGGAGGTGAGGCAACCGTCCGGCGTTCGGACGGGGCACAACCAGCAACGGCCTATGGCTAAAAGAGCACTGCCACTGCGGTCATCTGTCCTGGGCACATTACCCGTCAGGAGCATAACCATGAGCAAGCTTGAATTGCGCGCTGTTCGCCTTCGCACCGCCCTCGCCGCGCTTGTCGCGTTCGGAACGATCGCTACGCCGCCGATGGGCTATGCGGATGAAGTGCTGGATTGGAACCGCATCGCGTGCCGCGCGGTGACGACCGCTCCGGCGACTCCTCCGCCCCTCGCCGCGCGAATCCTGGCCATGGTTCACGCCGCGATGTTCGATGCCCACAACGGTATCGAGCGCCGTTTCGAGGCGATCCACGTCGGAGCGGACGATGCCGAACCCGAACCCGGCGCATCGAGGCGTGTGGCCGTGGTGCATGCGGCGTTCGCCGTGCTGCTTGCAGAGTACCCAGCGCAGGCAGAAGCGCTGACCGTCGACTGGATCAAGTCGCTGGCGGCCATCACGGGAAGGGGCCAGGAGGAGAACCAGTCCATACAGAGGGGAATGGCCTGGGGGCAATATGTGGCCGATCAGATTCGTGCGTGGCGGGCCGTTGACGGCGTCTTTCCTCTGGTGTCCTATCCAGGCAGCCTCGCCACTGGCGAGTGGCGGCCCACGCCGCCGGCATTCGCACCAGGATTCGGGATCACTCTCGGGCAGGCGGTTCCCTTCATCATTCCGACAACCTCGACGTTTCGCCCGGCCGGGCCGCCGCCATTGCACAGCGTGGAGTACGCAAACGACGTGAATGAAGTGAAACGCGTAGGCGAAGCCGTGACGACGGAGCGTACGGCCGACCAGACCCAGTCTGCGAGATTCTGGGCCGGCACAGCTCCGACGTTCTGGAACCGGACGGCGGTGGCCGCCGCCGAGCAGTGCGAAACCTCCCTTTCGGAGAATGCCAGACTGTTCGCTCTCATGAATATGGCGATCGCCGACACGGTGTTCACGACCTGGGAATCGAAATACCATTACCTTTTGTGGCGGCCAATTCACGCCATTACGCTGGCCAGCACAGACGACAACGACTTGACGATCGAGCAACCAGGCTGGACACCATTCCTAGCCACCCCAGCCTATCCCGAATATACGTCGGGGCATCAGAGCATCAGTGGGGCAGCGGCGACGGTTCTCACGGCATATTTCGGAAATGGGATTCCAGTGACGGGCACGTCCGAAGGCTTGCCTGGCATTACGCGCAGTTGGCCGAATTTCGAGTCGGCCGCCGACGAGGCGTTCATGGCGCGCATCTGGGCCGGCATTCATTTCCGATTTGCCATGCGCGACACGCGGCAATGCGCCAGGCAGATCGCCGCCTACGTGCTACAGAACGCAGCGCAGCCCCTGAAGGGACAGCACATGGGGCAGGTCGGCGAATAACTGCGCACAGCCAGCGGCCGGACCAGCTCCGGTCCGATCAGCTCGGCGGCGGCTCGAATCGTGGCGGCGCCCTTTCGTCGAAGCGGTCTGAGGCCGAAGCGTCCCATCAAAGCCTCAGCAGGTACGCCATCAGCGCCGGCCTCTCCTCCGCGGTGAACGGCCGGTGAACCCGGGGAAGAACGGAAGGCCTGTCGCCGGATTGATCCCGTCCACGGGCCGCGGGCACTGCGTCCGGATGTTGTGGAAGCGGATCACCACGTTCTGTGTCGGATTCGACTGGCCGGGTCCGCCGTGGCAGTGGCCGCAGGCCCGCGCGAAGATGACCTTGCCCGCCGCCTCCTCCTCGGTGAGCTCGGGATCCGGGTCCGGCACCGCTCCCCCCGCGTCGATCGCCTCCGACATGGCCCGCACGCCATCC
>DASRIN010000178.1:0-6429 GCA_035649975.1 Gemmatimonadales bacterium | reverse complement strand
GCGAGTGCAATGCCGGTATCGCCCCGCACCATCCGGATGGCGAGCACGCGCCGGACCTCGCACCAGTTCGCGGTCGCGAGGCCGGAGAGCTGGCCCTTGCTCGAGCCTTCCCATCGCACCTCCAGATGGCCCGGTCCATTGGAACCGGGAGCTTCCCGGCAGGCTACGACCAGGAGAAAGCAGATCGGAACTCGCAGCTTCACGACTCTCAGGCTACACCTCGGAGGGGATCGATGGGTAGCCCCATTGTACTCGATCAGTTCCGCGAGCGCTCGCTCCGAAAGCCGCCGGAGGTCCGGCGGCAACTGGTTGGCCTGGTTTGTGGTTGGGAGTCGCGCAGGCCGATAGCTACGTGGTCTGCGCCCACCTGGTCCGGCCGTCGCGATGGAGGCCGTATGCTTTAAGCCGACGCCAGAGCGTAGTGCGGCTGATCCCCAGCGACCGCGCGGTCTCGGCCAGCTTCCAACTGTGGGCGTCGAGCGTCTTGACGATGGCTTCTTTTTCCCGGGCGGCCAGGGTGGTGGGTCCAGCCAGACCAGGGATAAACATGGCTTCCCCCAGCTCCAGGCCACCCACCCGCAGCGGGCGGAGCCGGCCACCCAGAGCGGCCAGACGGGGCTGAAGATCGGGTGCTCCCTCGAACAGGTCCATTTCGGCAAAGGCCTCGCGGGCGGGTTGATTGGCGTAGAGGAGCCTCCCCTCCACGTCGAAAACAACCACCCCTTCGCTGAAGCCGTCCAGCAGGGCCTTGGCAAGAGGTGAGAAAACGGATGGCAAAGGACTGACGGACAAGGTATCTGGCATAGTTCAAAGATACGGAGCAGTGGGTGGACTGGTTTCTGAATGAGTTCCGGCGCAGGCCAGGACCCGACCATTGTGCCGTTCAACTACTTAGACGCGCAGGGCGCGCCGTGGTGCACAATGCGTCGTCCGCCCTATTCGCCTACCGGCTCGAGGGATATTTCCCGGTCCTGCCTGAGCTCGGCCAGGATGACCAGGCCAAGCCCGGCAAAGATCAGGAGGCCCGCCGCAACTGCCCGCGGGGTGAGGTGCTCACCCTCGAGCACCAGGGGGGCAACCGCGGCCGCAAAGAGTGGCTGGAGATAGATGTAGCCGGCCACCAGGTTGGAGGAGGCCCGCTGCAGGGCCCAGATGTTGAGCAAATAGGTCAGGATGGTTGCGAAGGCAACGATGTAGACCACCCACCACCACACATAGCCCGGGACGGAAGAAAATGCGAAGCTGGTCGCGGCCCCGATTCCCAGCGGAAGCACCCCCAGTGATGCGAAGAACATCACATAGAAGCTGACCGTGATCGATCCGTAGCGGCTGAACACCTCTTTGGAATACACGAAATAGGCAGCATAGCAGATCATGCCGAGCACAATGAGCGCATTCCCCAGCGCCACGTCGGGAGCGAGAGAGATACGGTCCGGACCGATCAGGTACACTGTACCTACGGCGGCCAGCGCAATTCCGATGAGCATCAGCGGAGAGGCCTCCTCTCTCCCGCTCAGAATGGAACCGATGACGGTAAATACGGGAACCGTCGTTACCAGAATTGTGGCGTTGATTGCGGTGGTGTGGCGCAGCCCGTACAGGAAAAGAGTTTGATTGGCGGCAATACCCAGCATACCGAGCACCGCCAGGCGTCTCAGGTCGCGGCGGTCTCGTATCCACTGCCCACCCGCCAACCAGTTCACCACCCAGAGGACCACGGCGGCACCCAAGACCCTGAAGGAGACCAGAGCGCCGGCGGGAAATCGGGGCAGGACGTACCGGCCTGCCACGGCCAGGCTGGCGAATAGAAGTTGGACCACCACCAGCACCAGGTGAACCAGCGGCTGCACCGAACCCCGTGGCCTCAATCGACTTAGCGCCGACGGTGCGGCGGTCTGTGGCGGTTGCCCCGGCGGGCGTGAGCCCGTCGCCCTCCTCTTCGGTGCGCCCCCCCACCCCCCTCATCCTCCTTGGCGGTCCGGGGAGCCTGGCGGAGCAGGTGCTGTAGAGCCGGAATTGTATCGGCGAGGAGCGGTGGGTGCCGGCCTCGCTGCACCGCGAACCGAAGTGGACGGTCGAGCCGGGGCAGCTCGTCGGCTCGAAGACGCCGGGCCTGTCCCTCCCGCAGGCGGACTCGGGCGACACCCTCACCATTCTGAATTTCGTAATCGAGCGGGACCGCATCCCCTTTCAAGTGCACTCGCTGAGGCAGAGCTTCCAGCCTCTCCCGGGTAGACGAATCGATCAGTTCCGCGGGATTCAGGGCGAATCGAGTGCGGAGAAACTCCTCCCAACTGGTCACTCCATCCAGTTGGCGCCGGAGCAGGGCTCGTAGCGATCCGGGTGAGACCGACGGCAGGGTTCCGCCCGAGCGGCGCCAGAGCTCGTCCAGCTCAGCGAGAGTCCGCCGCACGCGGCCCTGGTCGGGGTGCTGGGTCTCGCCCTGCACCGCGGCGGCTGCCAGTGCATCCTGGGCCTGCTCCGCCAGCTCGGGTGGGAATTCCCCCTCGATCACCTCGACTTCGGTGTCCAGCGCGAACCCGAAATAGCTCCTTTGCCGCTCGATGATCAGCCGTTGGTGTTTGCGGGGACCGGCGAGCACTACCTGGGGAGGACCCAGCGTGGCGTACTTACGGATCAGGTCATAGGAAAGGGTGGTTCCCTCGATCGACGCGCGGGGGACGCCGAACCGGTCGGCAAAGTATCTCAGGTTCCCCGCGACCGCACCCCAGCTCCCGGCTACGGATGTCCTGGATACCCGGGCTTCCTGACCGTCTGCGGTGTGCTCGTCGATCACCAGATCGAAAGGCATGATCCGGGCGACCAGGTCGGACCAACGCCGGCGGATGTCCTTGGAGGCGTAGGGAAGCTGCTTCGGCAGCGGGAGCTCCAGCGAGCGATAGACCGAGGCGACCCCGAGCGCGGTGTCCTCGATGGCCTTGACCAGAACTCCCCGGCGTTCGGCCCATTCCTCCAGCTGGTCCTCAAACAGATGGCGCGGAAGCCCGTAGACTTCGCCCAAGTAACCATGCTGGTTCACGGCCTCTGCATACAGGTTGTAGGCAGTCAGGTGGTCGCTTCCATTGACGACGACGCCGTGCAGGTCGCGCTCCTCTCGGGTCATTCGGTGCAGTGAGTCGATGTTGGAGCACACCGCCGTCATCGGAATCAATTCGGCGTCGGAGTGGACCAGGAGCTCTCCCCAGGGCCGCTCCACCGGCAGGGCCTCGACCGCTCTGCCGTAGGGGGTCAGCCGACCCTGCTCGATCAGACCTCGGCTGGTCAGCAGCGCGATCGCCTTGCTGTAGCCGGCCCGGTCGAGTGGCACCGGCAGGTCGAGGTCCCGGGCATCCACCGCCAGTGCGGCGCAGGTGATCGCCACCCGCTCCGCGTCGCCGGCCAGCTGGAACTCTGGGGGAGTGGGGCGAAGCGCCTCGAACACGAGGTCCCGGTCGCTGAGGATGACCACCTCGCCATTGGGCACCCGGCCGTGCACCCGCCCTGCCATCTGCAGAATCTCATTGGCGCCGAGGTAGAGCCGGTGAAGCACATTCCGTCCGCGGTCGACCACGTTCCCATAGCGGGCATCATAGATCACCACGGTGTCGAGGCCGCGAACGTTCAGGGCTGATTGACCGGCCGCGGTCATTGCCAGCAGGAAGGGACGGGGAACCTCGTCCTCGAGGAAGGGGCGAATCACCCGGATCGGCTCTCCCCCGTGATAAAACGCGGTGGTGAGACGGGGCCACTGTTCACCCAGGCTCGCGGCCAGTTTCTCGACCTCGGCCCGGGTCGGGACGAACGCCGCCACTCCGCGTTTCTCCTTCATGATGTGGCGGATGTATCGATCGTTGAAGAACTCTTCGGGCTGCTGCGGCAGGACCTGTACCCTGGCCTTGAGGGCAGGATCGAACGCCTGGGTGACCATCACCTCGGAGCTGTCCAGATACTCGGCGTAGAACCTGGGATCGACCGTCGCGCTGAGCCAGATGAACCGGCAGCCGGCCCGCTTCCCGAGCGCCAGGCAGAGCTCCAGCTCGGCAGATGTCTGATGAATCTCATCCACTATGATGGTATCCCGGCCGGTGATAAGATCGTCCTCGAACCAGCGGCGGGCGATACCGGTGGTCACAATCACCACATTCCACTTCGGGGTCTCTGGAGTCGCTTCGCGCTCCCGATTCACCACCCCTGCGTAGATCGGCTCCTGGAGGATGGATTCAGCAATAGGGCGGATACCAAGCGTCTTTCCGGTACCGGTACCGGCCACGATGCCGAAGGCCAGCCCCCGTCCGGCCCAATCCCGCAGCTCGGTCCCGTGTTCCCGCTCGAGCACCGTATCCACGTGCAGCGCAAGCGCCAGTTCGATGGTTTCGCAGGCCGCTCGAGTGGGCGCAATGACAATGATGCGGCCTTTGGGGTGGGGAGCGTGTCGGTAAGCGTCTGTATCGGGGGGGAGATGGTGGTCGCGGGCAGGGTGCATGTGTAAAGGAAGAGGGTAGGCGGGTAAGAGGGTAGGGCGGCCGTCGTACCCTCCTACCCGCTTACCATCTGACTCCCGCTAGAACCCCGGCTCCAGCTCGAACTGCCACATCCAGCCTTTGCCCGGCCGGTCGAAGGGATGGACCAGATTCAGCTGCGCAACCGCAAAGCCGAGGAGGTTGAATCGGAGGCCCGCACCGGCACTGAACACCGGATCGCGGGTGCCTGAGCCCAACACTGAGGGCTCGTGCTCCGAGTCCCACGCCAACCCGGCATCGCCGAAAACGGCAAACTCAAGCGGGAAAGCCCCATAATACCCGGAGCCCACGCCTAAAAGCCCAAAGAGCGGGAACCGGAGCTCGGCGTTCGCCACAACCATCCGGCTCCCGAGCAGCTGGTCAAACACCGGGCACGCGGTGGGATCGCCGGGAGGTGGTTTGCACTCCGAGGCATCGAACGACCCGTAGCTGTATCCCCGAACCAGGCCGGGATACCCCAGGAACACCGGCTGGAGACGACCGCTCTCTCCCCCACTTCCATACCGGCCGTAGTGCAGTACTCGAGCGGCCAGGGTGAAGGGCCGCACCGGCATGATGTACTTACGGAAGTCTCCCAGCACACCGACGTAGCTGATCGACCCGACTGTGGGGGAGACCTCCAGTCGGTAGCGCTGCCCAAAGAGCGGACCGGTAGCCCCGGGGAATGAGTTGTCGTATACCAACGCCGCGCTGGCAACTCCCAGGTTGAGCGCGCTGCCAGCCGGCAAGTCTACCTTGTCGTCAACGAGCTGATTTCCAGTCTCCAAGCTGAAGGCCCGGGTCTGGAGCTCGTTATCGAAGCTGATGTTGCTGAAGCCGGCCTGGAACTCGAGCCGCTGCACTTCGTTGAAGGGATAGGCGAGCAGACCGAAGAAGTCGCGGGTGGTCTGCCGTTGGAGCAGCTGCTGGTCCACCAGCGCCGTCTGCCCGTCGACCGTAGTGACCCCCTGGGCAAAGGCACCGGTGCGGAAGGTCGATTGCTGGCCTATGGCTCCCCAGTTGAGCCGGTGAGTCATGTTCTGGTATCCAAGTAGCGCATTTACGTCCTTGAAGCTGCCCTGGACGCTGAGGCCGGTCACCAGGTTGTGATTGCCCAGGAGATCGCTGAAGTAGAGCGAAGCTCCGCCCCCAAAGTAGGTCCCGAACTCACTGGTCCCCAGCGAGAGCGAGGGCTGGCCGACGTAAGTGAGGGAAAGTCCCGGCTTATAGCGCTGCACCGGGAAGTCAGCAGTGGGCGGAAGTCCCCGCAGCGGATCGTTCAGCAGAGTGAGCAGAATCTGTCCCTTCCGCTCGAGCGGCGGCAGAACTGCAGCGAGTCGCGTGGCTGAGCCATAGGGCCTGTAGGCGGTGGCTTGCTCCAGTTGAACCGGCCTTGCCGCGTCGATGGCATACAGGTCGTAGCCGTTGGAGCGGAAGACGCTGTAGACCATCCGACCTGAGTGCTGGGCCACCGAAAGGGCTGGGCTGGTCTCGGTGATGCCGCTAACCCCGGTAAACAAGTCGGTGATCTGCGACAGCCGCCCGTCGGCAAGCTCGACCCGGTACACGTTGGTGATGCCGTCCGGATCCGACAGGAAGTACAGGTCGGCGCCGTCAGGGGACCATTGGGGATTCAACTGTCGGATGTCTCCACCTCCGGCAACCCGACTCACCCGACCGGTGGTCACATCGATCAGCCCAAGGGTCAGTGCTCCGACCCGCAACGTATTGAGAGTGGTGGTGAAACGGTCCGTGGCAAAGGCGATGGTGTGCCCATCCGGGGACCACGCCGGCTGGAGGTCGGCAAATTGATCATTGGTGAGCTGGCGCAGCTGGTTGCCCTGGAGGTCGTAGACGTAGAGATCGGTCAGGCCACCGGCTGACCCGGTGAAGGCGATGGATCGGCCATCCGGCGACCAGCTGGGGTTGA
>DASRIN010000177.1:0-4102 GCA_035649975.1 Gemmatimonadales bacterium | reverse complement strand
GCAGAAGGCCACATTCGCCATGGTCACGCCGCAGGTGTGAAAAAACCCGGCGATGACCTGACGCCACCGACGAGTGCCGAGAACCGGGCTCGGCGTGAGGCTCTGAGGCCGGTCGATCCCATTGCCGATCTCACCCCACTCGTTGTCACCCCAGCAGTAGGCCTTCTGCTCTCCGGTCAGGGCGCAGCTGTGATTGGCGCCCGCGATTACCTGGACGAAGCTGCGCCCGCCGGCCACGGCCACTGGAGCCGAGCGACTGGTGAACGTATTGATGCCGAGTTGGCCGCGGTCGTTCCCACCCCAGCAGAAGGCCCGGTTGCCGGTGGTCACCCCGCAGGTGTGGTTGCCGCCCGCGACCACCCGTCGCCAGCTGTGCATGCCCCGGACCTTGGCCGGCGTCAGTTGCTCAGTGGTGGCGGCACCGATTCCGACTTGGCCGTACACGTTGCGTCCCCAGCAGAACGCTTCGTTCGCCGGGGTGACGGCGCAGGTATGGGCGAACCCCGCGATGACCTGGCGGAACTTCCGGCCCCCAGCTACCGGAAACGGCCTGGGATGGCTGTTTTCGGTGCTGTCGCCCAACTGCCCGGTCCAGTTGTGGCCCCAGCAGTAGGCCTTGCTTTCGGTGGTAACGCCGCAGGTGTAATCCGTTCCGGTGCTGATCTGGGCGAAGCGAAGCCCTCCGGCAACTGGCGCAGGACGGGGTATGCTGAAGGCGGAGCTTCCGTTTCCCACTGCTCCGAAAGAGTTCTTCCCCCAGCAGTAGGCCCGGTTCTCGAATGTGATGGCACAGGTGTGCTGGGTTCCCACGCTGATCCGGCTGAACGCCAGCGCCGCGGCGGCGCTCAGCTGAGGGCCTGATTCCGGTGCCATCAGGGGCGCGGGCGAGTCGTCGCTGCAGCCCACCATGATGAGCAGGAGTGCTGCTGAAACGAAGGAGGGCAGAGACCACCGAAGATGCCGCATATGTGATCCTCGAAACCGAGTGGTTGACTCCCAAGGTCGGCCACTCCAGTCAAGTCCGGGTAAAGTGAGGCAAGGGTGCTAAGTAAATGTCCTGCGCCCATGGCTGGCTGCGCCCATAGCCTGAATCACCCCGGCCGCTTCACCGCCCGCCGTCGCGACCGGAAATAGTTGACAAAAGCAACTATCGGCGGAATCGTTGGTCATCGCCCGCTCCGAGGTTCCCATGACCAGCCAGCTCGCCGCCGCCAGGCGCATCCGCCGCTTCAACCGGTTCTACACTCAGCGCATGGGTCTGCTCAACGCCGGTCTGCTCCAGAGTCCCTTCTCCCTCCCCGAGGTTCGGGTCATGTACGAGATCGCCCATCTGGAGACTCCCACCGCGAGTGCCATTGCCGGCGCGCTCGGCCTGGATCCCGGCTATCTGAGCCGGCTCCTGCGCCGGTTGCAGCAGCGCGGACTGGTGGCTGCCCGCGCAGTCGCGGAAGACCGGCGGCAGCGCCGGCTCAGCCTGACCGGCCGGGGCCGCAGGGCGTTCGCGGTCCTCAACGCCCGGGCCACGGCGGAAGTCGCCGAGCTGCTGCGGGACGTACCTCCCCCGAAGCAGGAGGATCTGCTCGCCTCCTTCGGCACCATCGAAGAGCTGCTGGGCCCCGCCCGGGGAGCCTCGCCCCCGGCGCCGGAGATCAGCCTCCGCGATCCGGAGCCGGGCGATCTCGGCTGGGTGGTGCAGCGGCATGGAGAGCTGTATGCCGAGGAGTACGGCTGGAATGTGGACTTCGAGCGGCTGGTCGCCCGCATCGTGGGAGAATTCGCCGCGGCCGAGCCCAGTTCCGGGCAGCGGTGCTGGATCGCGACCCTGGATGGCCGCCGGGCCGGCTCCATCTTCCTGATGCCGGCTTCGGCGGAGGTGGCGAAACTGCGGCTGCTGCTGGTGGAGCCTTGGGCCCGCGGGCACGGCCTGGGCTCCCGGTTGATCGCCGCCTGCATCGAGGCAGCGCGCGAGGCCGGTTATCGCACGCTCACCCTGTGGACCAACGACGTATTAAAGGAAGCCCGGCGCCTGTATGAGCGCGCCGGGTTCAACCTGGTCAAGACCGAACCGCATCGGAGCTTCGGCCAATCGCTGGTGGGCCAGACCTGGGAGCTCGCGCTCTGATCTCAGGCTTCGACTCGAGGCATTGCCCTGCGACTTGGCCGTTTCTCCGGCCCGGGCCGTACGAAGAACTCTGGCTGATGCTGTGCCCGTTTCGTATAGTTCAAATACCTAAACTTCCTCACTTCGCAGGTCCTGGTGTCATCCGAACTTCAGCCTCGTCTCCAGGCCGCACTCGGAGACGCGTATAGGATCGAGTGCGAGCTTAGCGGGGGGGGGATGAGCCGAGTCTTCCTCGCCGAAGAGCTAGCCCTGGGACGCAGGGTTGTCGTGAAGGTCCTCCCACCCGAGCTCGCAGCGGACGTTAATACGGAGCGGTTTCGCCGCGAGATCCAACTAGCGGCCTCCCTCCAGCATCCCAACATCGTGCCCCTGCTCTCGGCCGGTTCCGCCGCCGGACTCCTCTACTACACCATGCCTTGGGTAGATGGGGAGTCTTTGAGGGCGAAGCTCGCCCGCGAAGGTGAGCTTCCCATAGAGGACACGATCCACCTGCTGCGGGATGTCAGCGACGCGCTCGCCTGCGCCCACCAGCACGCCATCCTTCACCGCGACATCAAGCCCGACAACATCCTGGTTTCCGGCCACCACGCCCTGGTCGCGGATTTCGGTGTGGCCAAGGCGCTGGGCGCTGCCTCACCGGATGGCTATAGCACGCTCGAAGGCATCGCCCTCGGTACCCCCACATACATGGCACCAGAGCAGGCCACGGCCGACCCTCACATCGATTATCGGGCCGACCTCTACGCGCTCGGCGTGGTCGGCTACGAGATGCTGACTGGACAGCCACCGTTCCCCGGTCTGGTCGGTCAAGCGGCCGTCGCCGCGAACCTGACCAGACCAGCCCCCCCGGTTACCCAGATTCGACCCAGCACTCCCGCGGCGCTCGCGAGCCTGGTCATGCGTTGCCTGGAGAAGCACCCCGCCGACCGGTGGCAGAGCGCCGGTGAGATCCTCCGCCGGCTCGAGCTGATGTCCAGCGCGACAGGCGCTGCTGTTCCGACGATCGTCCCTGAGACCACCCGCCGTGCCGGGCGACCGAGGCGATGGCCTCTGCTCGCCGGGATCGGGGTGGTGGCCGCGCTCGCCTTTTCCGCGGTCGTACTGCGGCAACGGAGTGAGATGAAGTCCCTCGATGGGAACCTGCTCGCTGTGGCTCCGTTCGACGCCCTGGGTGGTGAGCTGGAGCTATGGAGCGAGGGATTGGTAGACGTCTTGTCCCGGAATCTGGACGGAGCCGGGTCACTTCGGACGGTGTCGCCGAGTGTCGTCATCCGCCGGTGGAAAGGACGAGCCGACCCGGTTTCAGCATCTGCATTGGGCCGCAGCACGGGTGCCGGACTCACGGTGTTCGGAAATCTCATCGCGGCCGGCCAAGATTCGGCCCGTCTCACCGCTACCATCCTGGACGTGGCGCGGGATCGCACGCTGGGAGAGGTGCAACTTCGGGGAGACATTCGCCACATGGACCAGCTCGCGGACTCACCCACCCTGAGTCTCCTGCGGGAATTAGGAAGAACCCGGGACATCGTGGCTGTTCGCACCGCAAGCATGCGGGCCACCTCCCTTCCGGCTCTGAAAGCATTTCTCGAGGGAGAACGCCTGTACCGGCGGGGGGCCTGGGATTCCGCTCAATTGGCCTATCGCAGGGCACTCGCTCATGACTCCACGTTCGTACCCGCGCTCCGGCATCTGGGGCAAAGCCTCGGATGGCGCGCGGCAGGCGATGTCGAGGGCGTGACTTACCTTCGGCGAGCGGGTGAGCTGAATCATGGCCTCCCGCGGCGAGACAGCCTGCTGGCCCTGGCTGACTCCCTGCAAGGTGCTGACGTCGGGAATTTATCGGCCGCAGGTCAACGCTCGCTCACGGAGCGACAGTTCGCCACCCTGGAGGAGGGAGTGCGTCTCTATCCCGAGGATCCCGAGATGTGGTACGCTCTCGGCGAGATCCGCTTCCATTCTGGTTGGTATCTGGACCTGACT
>DASRIN010000176.1:0-2332 GCA_035649975.1 Gemmatimonadales bacterium | reverse complement strand
AGCTGGGGGTCGAGGTGGCCGGTTTCGGGCAGTCGCCAGATCAGGCCGGCAAGAGCCGCGACAAGCACCACGCCGGCCGCTGCAAGGATGGCAGGTCGGAGGCCAAACCGGTTGGCGATGAGCCCCCAGGTCAGCGCCCCCGCGGTCTGGGAGCCCATGAAGATCACGACATAGATGGCCATGCCGCGGGCTCGCACCCATCCCGGCAAGACGAGCTGCATCTCGGCCTGCAGGGTCGAGGTGATCGCCATCCAGGCAACCCCACTGAGCACGAGGGCGGCGAGCGCTACGGCGAAGTTGGGGACCAGGATGACGACCGCCAGCGTGGCGGCGTAGAGGATGCCGGCGGCGAGCAGGATTCCGCTCATGGAGAAGGTTTTGACTCGCCCGAGTACGAGGGCACCGAGGATGGCGCCTGTCCCGAGGGCAGCGAAGAGGAGGCCGAAGCCGTCGGCTCCCTGCCCGAGATGCTGGCTCGCGATGATCGGAAGCAGTGCCCACAGCGCCATGGCCGGGGTGACGAACATGATCGCCCGGAGCATGATCCGGCGGATGACAGGTTCATGCCAGACGTAGCGAGCTCCGGCGCGGAGGGCCGGTACGAACCGTTCCCGGCTCGCCAATTGAGGGTTCGGGCGACGCCAGGCGAGCAGCGCGATGGCCAAGAAGACCACGGAGGCCGCATTCAGGGCGAAGACCACCGAGGCCCCGCCGAGATGAGCGATCACGAATCCAGCGATGGCCGGTCCAATGGCCCGGGAGACGTTGACGCTCACCAGATCGAGCCTGGATGCCGCCCGCAGCTCTGATCTGGGGACAATCTCGGGGATGGTGGACGCCCACGTGGGCAGTTGCACGGCCGTGCCAACGCCGAGAAGGAAGGTGAAGGCGATCAGCAGCGCTGGTGGCATCTGCCCTGCGGCGGTGAGCACTGCGAGCAGGATCCCGACGATGAAGAAGTAAACCTGAATCGTGAACAGCAGCCAGCGTCGATCGAAAGAGTCGGCGAGGACGCCGCCGGGCAGTGCAAGCAGCATCACGGGGAGTGTTGTGGCCGCCTGCACCAACGAGACGAGCGCGGCTGCGTTGGGCGCATCGACGAGCAGCCATTGTGCGCCGACGGTTTGCATCCAGGTACCGGTCCAGCTGATCAGTACGCCCAGCCAGAGCCAGCGGAATGCGCGATGACGGAACGGTGCGAATGCAGAGGAATCGGCGGCAACCGCGACTGCGGCGGACCGTCCTGACGGGACCGCGCCCCCAGCGGCTTCCTCGCCGCCTTGCGTCATCTCAGCTCCCTCGACTTCTCATAACCGGGCTGTTTCTGCGATCACGCCCCACTTCTACCCTGACGCCCACACATAGGTGGGCGTCAGGCTAGACAAAGACACCAGCGGCCGTTGCACGTAGCGAACAATTCCAGGGCGTCCTACTCAACGGACTCGCCCAACTGACGGGCGTGCGGTTGCCATGACCCAGCCTGAGCGCGCAACATCGCAGCAGGGCTCCCCGGCGAGGCAGCGGCTCAACCCCGATACTGTCAGTGAGAGCTGGTTCCAGCCCGCCGCGCTCACCACCGCTGCTCCCACAGCGTAAGGAGCTCGTGAATGTCTGTGATGTACGCGAACGAACTCGATACGCCCGCCCCGCTGTCCGGGCGTCCCCTGGATCGGCGAGAGAGAGGTGGGTGTCATGTACGAAGCGCCGTATGAACTGGGCGCGGCTGCCGATGGATATCCGCTACGGATTCGGGCTCGCGGCTGGTCGGTGCTATCCAACCCGATGCTCAATCGGGGCACCGCGTTCACGCCCGACCAGCGGCGGGCACTGGGGCTCCAGGGGCTGCTGCCCAGCGGCGTGATGGGCCTTGAAGGCCAGCTCCGCCGGGTGTATGCGCAGTACCGTCGGCAGCCAGATGATCTGTCCAAGAATGTGTTCCTGGGCAACATGCGTGACCGCAATGAGGTGCTGTTTTACCGGCTTCTCACCGAGCATCTGGAGGAGATGCTGCCGATCGTCTACACGCCAACGGTGGGAGAGGCAATCGAACGGTACAGCCACGAGTACCGCCGGCCACATGGGGTGTACCTCTCGGTGAACCACCCGGAGGACGTTGAGGAGTCGCTGCGCAACTACGGGCTGGCCGAGGATGATGTGGACCTGCTGGTGGCCACCGACTCAGAAGGCATTCTCGGTATAGGTGATCAAGGGGTCGGCGGCATCGAAATCGCCATTGGCAAACTGTCCGTCTACATCGCTGCGGCCGGCCTCCATCCCCGCCGAGTGATCCCAGTGGTGTTGGACATGGGCACCGACAACCTGCGACTGCTGA
>DASRIN010000175.1:0-5108 GCA_035649975.1 Gemmatimonadales bacterium | reverse complement strand
CCCAGCGCCAGCACGGCTAAGCCTAGAAGCGCCAGCAGCCAGCCCAGATTTCGATGCAGCGGGCCGAACCGAAAGACCATGCTTCCCCTCTATGTGACCGAACTCACCGCCTGCCACAAGCCGTGGACTTACGCTGAACTCGGCTGAAGCTCAGTACTTGGCC
Organism: Gemmatimonadales bacterium; assembly: GCA_035649975.1. GTDB lineage: Bacteria > Gemmatimonadota > Gemmatimonadetes > Gemmatimonadales > GWC2-71-9 > CAVVWJ01. The sequence goes on along the minus strand of DASRIN010000175.1, from coordinate 4,945 downwards.
TCATTTGCGAGGTATCTCTATGGCACTCCGCAGCGAGTCCGCCGACAGCCGCCCGGTTCGCACCCGGCGGTATGAGCCTATCGCAGTGTACGCGCTGGCAAACACCCTCAAAGGAGAAGGGGTAGATCTCCATAACCTTCCTGGACCCTGGCGCCCCATTCGGCGAGCCCTGCGGCGGCCGGGGCGCAATGCCGACCGAAGCCTTCCCATCATCACCAATGGTACGGTCGAGATTGCGGTAGATACGGCCGAGCATGCGGCCGACCTTTCGGGATTTCTCAATTCAGCAGGAGTGGAGCATTTAGACCCGGTTCCGCAGCTGCGGCCGCCGGACCAAGATCTCGTACCCGGATAGCACGGTCTGCCCTCAGGATTCAAGCGCGCCAGCTGCGTACGCTGACTACGCGGCTGGGGGAAGAAGGTCCTGAAGGCGTCGCCCGAGATCCTGCAGCGCAGCCGCAGCTTGTCTGTCATCGGCCTGAGCGGCGGCACTATGGACTAGCTCGACATCTGCCGATGTGAAACCAAATGGCTGCTCCGCGAGAGCGAACGCGGCTAACGCAGCCCGGGCCGGCGGCGGAATCAGGACCCGGTCGTGGGCCCGGTTCATGACGATAACAGAACCGGTGGGACTCACCCCCAGCTTTGCTACGTACTCAGTGGAGTCGTCGCCTCCTCCGGGATGGGATTTCGCCCATTCGTCCAGGTCGCGCGCCGGCTGCCGATAGTCTAGAGCCTCCCACTGCTCCGGCGTGAGCGCCGGTATCTGGGTCATAACCTTACCCTCTTGTCTCTCCTAACGACCTGGACATCCAGCCTACCCTTGTCGTTCGGCCTCTGCCAGCAGGAGTAAGACCGCGTCGCGGGGCACTGCCACGCCTCGCAGCACCAGCTCGGCCAACCGGCCGGCCCCGATCCCGTCTACAGTCACCGTGAGACACCGGCGCTCCGCGTCCACTGCAACCCTCCGGGTGCTGGGCAACTGGAGCGTCACCCGTGCGCTCGGGAGATACTGCTCCAGTTCCGCGACCGTGTAGCCGCCATGACACTGGACCTCCGGCAGAAAAGCCGGGTCGGGCAAGCGGAGCGCGACGGGGGCCGGGGGGACCCTCATGGTCTCCGGCGTCGGGGCACACCCGAGAGCCGTGGAAGCGATGGCCATCAAACCACCGAGCCGGGCAACGTAGCGGTGAGTCAAAGAGTTCGAGTGCATGTGAACCTCCTGAGCCGGATCCTCTCGTCTATCAGCCGAGACGGAGACTTTCCTTCCTGAGACCCGCTTTCCCTCATTCTTTCCTCCGCCCCACCAGGATCCATCCCTTCGTCGGACGTCCCGTTAGAATCGAACACTGGGTCATTCCTGCCGGTATATATAGGCCGTGGTGACATCCTCCGGCACTTTGTCGCCGGTGATGTCGAACGGTTCAGTTCCCGGGCCTCCGCCAAGAATCAGGCGCCGCGTAGTCACCTTCGCCAGGTAGCCCTGAGGGGGGCCTTCATCCTGGTGCAGCCAAAGGGTGTCGCCCGTGATGGAATAGTGGGTGTATTGGGGAGTAGCTCCGCCCTCGGCCCCGCCGGGACAGCGACAAGAATAGTTGACGTCGCCGGATGCGGTGAACTCGTACATCTCGCCGTTCTTGGGGATTTCCGTCGTGTCGCTCAGGACAGGATCTGTGACCGTGGAGCGGACGACCTGAATCTTCACCCACGTTCCTTCGAGCGATTCAGGTGTAAGCGGGAGCGGGTCACCCGGATCGTTGGGGTCGCTACAAGCTACGAGGAAGGCGAGACCGCAGACCGTAGTGAGGCGCACGAATATCTCCTGACGGCGGGTCCAGTCAATGGTACTCCCTGAGACTTCCAGGCACCAGAAGACGCACTCCGGCGCTCGGCTGATTCTGGGGACTGCCTGCACCGCAGCCTATTCGGCGGCGCGCTAGAACCAGCGGCGCACGGAAGCCTTGTAAGGCGGATACTCAGAAGGGAAGCGTGCCTCCAAGTACCGCTCCTCTTTCGGGATCACGACGAACGACATGACGACCACCGCTGCCAGAAGCGTGATAACTAGCCATAGGCTGTTCACCCACAGTGCGATTCCGAGCTGGAGAAGTGAGAACGCCAGATAAATGGGGTTGCGGCTGAAGCGATAGGGTCCTGCGCGCACGATTGTCGTGGTGGGCAGATTGCCCGGGACCGGCGTGCCAGCGGCCCGGAAGGTGCGAACGGCGAATACAAACAGCCCGATCGCCAACAGAGCGACCAGTGCGCCGAAGAGCGGACTCACGACCCAGGGGAGAAGCGAAATTGGCCGAGCGAAATGAAGAATCACCCCCAGCACTATCGAGCCGAGGTACACCAGGGGTGGACGCGCAATGCCAAGGTTTGCGGCCTCGGCCATCGGCCTGTCGGGTTCGGGATTCGCTCGAGGATCACGTGTCATACGCTCCTCTGAGGCCGGCTAGCGGATTTTCAGATAAAAGGCCGCCATGGCGATCGCCCCTAGATATATGGGCAACTGGGCGGCTAGGGAGCGACACCCTGACTTCTCACCAGACGTCCACGCTGGTCACTGATGACCCGGTTCGAAGAGCTCGACAGGATTGCCGTCGGGGTCAAGCACCTGGATCTGCCGGCCCCCTGGCCCTGTTTCCATTGCGTTCCGAAAGCCGACTCCGGCGCTGCGTAGCGCCTTGATGACTGCGGGCAGATCCCTCACCCGTAGAACGACGCGATTTGAACCGCCGGGACTCTGACGCTCGCCACCGGGCAGGGGCCGCGACCCCGAGGCGTCTGCGCCACTGAGATGAATCTTCAGCGGCCCCAGCGCGACCGTCGCAAATGCCGGAAGTTGCTGATGCTCAAGACTGAAACCCAAACGCGTAGTATAGAAGTCAATCGCCTGCTGCACATCGGTGACCAGGTACCGCACGCCGTGAAACGTGGCGGCGCCCTGCGCGACGGTGCTACCAGAGTGTCGAGAAGGCAGATTCATCACGACGTCCCCCTACGCTGACGATCCGAGGATGCCCGGCGCTAAGGTGGGGCGCGAAGTCGTCCCTCCTGAGCAGCCAGGCCAATAACCCCACTGCAACTGCAAGCAGAACGCCCACCACTGGTGCCATGATACACCTCGTTGCCTGCCCTGCGGCCTACCGAACTGGCAATCAGCTGCAAACGCGGGTTAGGCGGCTCCAGGGTCGACTGCGGCGCGTGACTGTCGCCTCTTCACCAAGACTCGCACCGCGTGCTCCAGTCCGGCCCCCGCCAGCAAAACGAACCCGCTGCAGAAGATGACCGCCGGCACCAGTCCCCATGGCTCGTGGGCATGGACCGCGAACGTCGGCTCCTGCAAGAGCAGTCGGCCCACGATGAGAATGTAGGGCAGTGACAGGAGGTCGAGGCCGAGGTCATAAAGGAACGTGCCACGGTGGGGTAGCACGCGAGCATACACCATGATGAACGCGCCGAGGTAGATCACGACCAACGCCCAGCCAAGCTTCGACCGCAATACTGGCATTTCACAGCCCTCGCATCGGGGCCGGCGAGGAAACAACTGCGACCCATGTGGCACTGGACCAACGGCCTAGGCGCTTTCGACTTCCCACAGGCCTTCATAGCGGAGAATGCGGCCGAACTCGTCGGTGTCCAGCCGCGCCTGAAACCTCTCGCCATCCACCAACGCATCGTAGCGGAAGACCCGTGCTGCGTCACGCTGGTAGGATTGCTCCAGCGCCTCGACCCGGAGCTCGGGAAACCGCACCCATGCGGTCCGGATGTCTGCGCGCTCGCCCACGGCGAGGTCCAAGCGGCGGATCGGGAGAAGGTTCGTGGCTGGAGTGAAGCCCAGATCGATGTCGAGTGCGCCCTCGACCAGTGGCAGGCGGACGCCATTAAGCGTCCAATGCCCGGCCCCGTCAGTGCTGAACTCGAACCGCATCGGGGCTCCCGAAGCTGACCCGGTGACGACCGTCTGGCGAGTCCGCCAATCGCGTTCACAATCGATCTGATACTTGAGCTGCGCGCTCACGTTCCCTTCGTCGACCTCGAGCCGACCGGTGAGCCGCCATCCGGCGGCAGTCTGCTCGATGTATGCCTCCTCGCGACCAGGCACGTCAATGCGACGCCAGCGAATGTGCGATTGGCTTGGAAAGGGCTTCATTGTCATTGCACAACAGGCCTCCAGCACCGGCTCTATTAGCGCTCCCAGCCACGTAACGGACCGCACATCAGGGATTCCCGGCAAGCTTCGCCAGCTCCGCTCGTACCGCCTCAATCCTAGGCCGCAGAGCGGGCTCGGGATCGGACCTCAGTGCCAGGTAGTGGCGGTAGGCCCTGACCGCCTCCGAGCTGTCTCCGGTCAGAGCGGCCAGGCGGCCCTCCTGACGCAGGTGCGTGGCCAGGTAATCGGTGAGATGGTAAGAGTACGGCCTCCGCCGGACCGCGGACAGCGCCGCCTGGATGTTGCCCTCGCGCTCGCGCAGGTGAGCCACCTCCAGGTTGGCGAAGTCTTCGAAGCCACAGGGACTGATCCCGACCGTGGACCTGACGTACGCCGGGCTGAGGGTGAATGCCACGGACGGCCCGTTGCGCTCTCCGCCGGGCCCGCTGCGCATCAGGCTGTCGAGGCGATCCAGCGCGGCGGCCGCACCGGCTGCGCCTGAGGCGGCCGTGAGCTTCGCCTCGAGCAGCGCGGCGCAAACGGTGTTGGTGGTTAGCGATGCCGGCGAGTCGCCCGGCAGATGAGACCGGAGACGGGTGATGGCCTGAGTGGCGCCGCTGAGCTCACCATGGCTCAGCCGCCAGAGGGTGACGACGCAAAGGTCCGTCTGTGCCACCGCTCGCGCGTCGCTTCCGCCTGAGCCGGTACGCACCGTGGTCCGGGCCAACTCCCGGGCTGCCTGGCCGCCGTTCACGCTGTCCCCGTCGCCGTACATGGCGTCGAGGA
>DASRIN010000174.1:0-7089 GCA_035649975.1 Gemmatimonadales bacterium | reverse complement strand
TGAAGATGCCCATGTCTTCATCCGGGACGAACCCAGACGGAAGCGCGCGGCCGAGGCCACCGGTGAGCAGCGTGGCCACACCTATGACAGCCACAACCAGAACGGCCCGCCGGACGAACATCTTGGTCAGGTTGACGTATTTGACGGTGCTCACTTCGAACACCTTGTTGAACCCGCGGTAGAACTTGCCCAGCAATCCTCCGGTCGGCTTGGCGGGCTTCAGGATCTTGGCGCAGAGCGCCGGTGCCAGACTCAGCGCCAGGAATGCGGAGATGAGCACCGAGACGGCGATGGTTAAGGCGAACTGCTGGTACAGCCGCCCCGTGAGCCCGCCCAGCAGTGCAACCGGGACGAACACGGCTGAGAGGATGAGCGCGATCGCCATCACCGCGCCCCCTACCTCCTTCATGGCCTGGATCGTAGCGTCCCTCGGCGTCTTCCCGTGCTCGATGTGGTGCATGACCGCCTCGACCACCACAATCGCGTCGTCCACCACAATGCCGATCGCCAGCACCAGGCCAAACATGGTGAGGGTGTTGATCGAGAACCCCAGCAGGGGGAAGAAGATGAAGGTACCGATGAGCGAGACCGGGACGGTGAGGAGCGGGATGATCGTGGCGCGGAAGCTCTGCAGGAACACGAACACCACCAGGCTGACCAGGATGAAGGCCTCGATCAGGGTATGGAGAATCGATTCGATGCTGGCTTCGACTGACGGGGTCGTGTCGTACACGATCTCGTACGCCACATCGCTGGGGAAATAGCTGGCGGCCTCCTGCAGAGTGTGGTAGATCCCCTCGGCCGAAGCGAGCTGGTTGGCGCCGGGGAGCAGGTAGACGGTAAGAGAGGCTGCGGCCCCCTCCAGCCACTTCCCGCTCGAGTCCTTCACGATCGCGCGTCCAAAGGACTTGTAGTTCTCGCTGCCCAGCTCGGCGCGGCCGATATCCTTGAGCCGCAGCTCGCCGCCGCTTGAGGTCTGTCGGAGGATGATGTTCTCGAACTCCTCCGCGGTCACCAGCCTCCCGGGCGCCTTGACCGTGTAGGTGAACTCCTGCCCCTTTGGAGACGGAGCTGCGCCCACCTGGCCGGCCGGGGCCTGCAGGTTCTGCTCCTTGATGGCAGCGATCACGTCGGCAGGGGTAAGCCCCAGCGCCGTCATCCGGTCGGGCCGGAGCCACACCCGCATCCCGTACTCCGCCCCACCGTATAGATCCACCTGCGCGATACCCGGCACCCGGAGCAGGGCGTCCCGGAGATTGATCATGGCGTAGTTGTTGAGGAACTGGGCATCCCGGCTCCCCTTGGGCGAGTAGAGCGAGACCACCATCAGGATGCTGGGGTTGATCTTCTTGACGGTGACCCCCTGCTGGTTCACCTCCTGCGGCAGCCGCGACTGGGCCTGGGAGACCCGGTTCTGCGCCAGCACGTTGGCCATGTCACGGTTCATCCCGACCATGAACGAGATGTCCAGCAGCATTCGTCCGTCGCTGGTATTAAGCGACTTCATGTAGATCATGTTGTCCACGCCGTTTACCTGCTGCTCGATCGGCGTGGCCACCGACTGCTCGACCACCTCGGCCGAGGCACCCTGGTAGGTGGTTTCCACCCGGATGGTCGGGGGGGACAGCTCGGGATACTGCTCGATGGAGAGCCGCTGCAGCACGGCCAGCCCCAGCAGCGTGATTACGATCGCCGCGACAATGGCGACTGTGGGGCGTCGAATGAAGAAGTCAGCCATGGGTCAGTGTTCGGGAGTCTTGGTCGAGTCGGATGGCGCCATCGCCGTCGCGGTGGTGGGCCGGACCTTGGTACCGGGACGGACCTTCTGGATGCCTTCCACCACGATCCGATCAGCCGGCTCGAGCCCGGAGGCAACGATCCAGTCGCTGCCGCTCCGGTTCGCGACCTTGATTTCGCGGGTCTGAGCCACGCTGTCCGACCCCACGACGAAGACGTTATACGTCCCCTGTAGTTCCTGCACCGAACGCTGCGGAATCACCACCGCATTCTTGCGGGTGGTAATGGGCAGCCGCACCCGGCCGAACTGTCCCGGCCGGAGCAGCCCGCCGGGATTGGGGAAGGTGGCCTGGATCGGCAGGGTACCGGTCTCGGTGCTTACCCCGCGGCCCACGACGCTGACCCGGCCCTTCTCCGGGAATACCGATCCATCGGCCAGCACCAGCTCTAGCCCCGCGACAGTCGACCGACGTTTGCCGGCCTGGGCCTTGGTGGCCCGGGCGTACGCCAGGTACTCGCTCTCGGAGATGGTGAAGTCGAAGCGGACGGGATCGAGCGAGGAGACGACAGTGAGTACGGTGGGCTGCGGACTACCGACAAAGGAACCGATATCTACCTGCCGATTCCCGGCCACCCCATTGATCGGACTTATCACCCGGGTGTAGCCCAGGTCGAGTCGCGCCGACCGGAGTTGTGCCGCTGCGGCCGCCACCCCGGCCCGGCTGCCTTCTTCGGCGGCCATAGCGTTGTCGAGGTCCTGTTGGCTCACGGCGTGCTGGGCCACCAGCGGCTTCAGCCGGTTCACCTGGATCACCGCGCGGTTGTGCCGAGCCTGCGCCTCCGCCATGTCGGCCTGGGCTCGCGCCGCGGTAGCCTGAAAGGGCTTGGGATCGATGACAAAGAGAAGGTCGCCCTTCCGGACCAGGCTTCCCTCGGCATAGTGCTGGGACTGAAGAAATCCGGCCACCCGCGCCCGGATTTCCACGTCCTGTCCTCCCCGCACATCGCCGGTGAATTCGGCCTGGACCGGCATATCGCGCACCTGAACCGGCTCGACCACTACCTCCGGTGGCGGGGTGGGAGGAGGCGGACTCTCTTTGCAGCCGGCGATGGTGGTACATACGACCAATAGGCCGAGCAGCCGACGTTGCGCGATCATAGTCTCCTCCTACCGGGTCAGCACCAGCTTAACCGTTAGCCTATCGCGAGTTGTGGGCCCGGGAAACTGTTAGTTGTAACAGGTGATGTACCAGGGGATCCACCTGGGGTGAAGGCTGCACCAAGGTCCAGTGGCCACAGGTCCGTGCCACTAGACCAAGGGACAGTCCGGTCATGCTGGTGCAGCCGACCTCCATACCGTAGCATCTATGACCTAGATGTCCTTCATCGTCACGGCGCTGCGGCAGCATCCGGAGTTGGCCGTCTTTCTCACGCTCGCCCTCGGTTTCGTGGTGGGGCGGGCCCGGATCGGCTCGTTCAGGCTGGGCACCGTGGTAGGCACGCTGCTGGCGGGAGTGCTGGTAGGCCAGCTCCAGATCCAGGTGTCGGCCACGGTGAAGGTCGTCTTCTTCGATCTGTTCCTGTTCGCAACCGGGTACAAGGTCGGTCCCCAGTTCTTTCGAGGGCTGGGCCGGAGCGCCTTACCTCAACTGGCAGTGACGGTCGTCCTGTGCGGCTGCAGCCTGCTCGCCACCCTGGCCGCCGCTCGGCTCTTTGGTTATGACCCCGGCACCGCTGCCGGCCTCCTGGCGGGGGCGTTCACTGAGTCCACGATCATCGGCACCGCCGGGGATGCGATCAGGGGCCTGGGTCTGTCGCCCGAGGAGACCAACCGGCTGCTCAACAACATCCCGGTGGCCTACGCCGTGTCCTATCTCGTGGGCACCGGATTCGTAGTCTGGTTCCTGTCCACCCTCGCCCCCCGGCTGCTCCGGGTGGATCTCAAGGCCGAGAGTCGCAAGCTGGATCAAGAGCTGGGGGACGACTCCAGTGAAGATCCTGGATTGCAGTCGGGGTATCGCGAGTGGGACCAGAGGGCCTACCGGCTGGGCGACGAGTGGGCCGGGCGGACTGTCGCTGAGCTGGAGGCCTCGTTCGCGCCCGACCGCGTCTTCGTGCGGCGAATCCGGCGGGCCAGCGAGGTTCTGCCAGCCGGGCCGGCCACGCTCCTGGGCCGCGGCGACGCCATCACCCTGACTGCCCGGCGGCGGGTGTTGGCTGGTGGAGTTCCGGTGGGGAAGGAGATCGAGGACCGCGAGCTCCTGGAGTACCCGGTTGCGGTACGAGACATTGTGCTCACCAACTCTGCCCTGGTGGACCACACGCTGGCCAGTGTCGCCCAGCAGCACGGCCGCGGCCTGGTGTTGTTTCGGCTGGTTCGCGCCGGAGAGGAAATCCCCTTTGCTCCCGGAACCACCCTGAATCGGGGAGATCTGCTCCGGCTCGAGGGCCCGGTCGAGGAGGTCGAGCGCGCCGGCCAGGTCCTGGGCTATATCGAGCGGGATCCCGGCGCGACCGACATGGTGTTCGTGGGGCTCGGTATACTCATCGGTGGCCTGCTCGGCTCCCTATCGGTACTGGTGCGCGGGGTGCCGTTGAGCCTGACGGCAAGTGGCGGGGCCTTGATCATGGGCCTGGTCTTCGGGTGGCTCCGGTCCAGGTATCCGACCTTCGGCCGAATCCCGGAACCAGCCCTGTGGGTCTTCGATACCGTCGGACTGGCGGTTTTCATTGGAATCGTGGGCCTGGAAGCGGGCCCAACCTTTGTGGAGGGGCTTCGCCGAACCGGACCCAGCCTGCTGTTGGTCGGATTCCTGGTGGCCGTCACACCCCACGTACTAGCGCTGCTCTTCGGACGGTTCGTGCTCCGGATGAACCCGGTGATCCTGTTCGGCGCCTGCGCCGGAGCGGGGACGGTCACGGCGGCACTCCGTGCCATCCAGGATGAAGCGGGGAGCAAGGCCCCGGTGCTCGGCTACACCGTTCCTTACGCGGTGGGCAATATCCTGCTGACGGCGTGGGGTCCGCTGATCGTGCTGCTGACCCGGTAGCGGAAGGACCAATGATCAACCTGCTGCACCTCTGGCGCGTGGCCTTGCTGTGTGCCACGATCACCCACGAGCGGCGTCATCCGGCCCTGGCCATACTGCTGTTGGTACCGTTGAATCACCTCTTCTTCAGGCTCACGGCGAGCCTGGCGGACCCGGCCACTGCCGGTCGCTGGCCCTGGAGGGCGCGGGCAGCCAGGGTGGTTGGACTCTATCTGCTCGCCACTATTGCACTGATCTGGTGGTACGGGACGCTTGGGAGCGACGTGCGGGCACTGAGCAGGACCTGGGAGTGGTGGATGCTCGTGGCCGGGCTGACGGCATTGACGCTCCTCTATCGTCCCCTGATCACCGCGCTCAAACAGCTGGTCGGCGCGACCGGGCTGGGCGACTCACGCCTGTGGACCGCTCTGGGCCTGGCCCTCGCTATCTGGGTCTGGTGCAACGGAATCTTTGCAGCGCTGTTTCAGCGGCTGTCCCTGGTCTGTGAAGACTCCTCCGTGAGCTTGTGCCAGGGTGAGCCGGCATTTTCCCAATCGCTCTCCCGCTTCGCCGACGCCGCCTACTTTAGCACCGTAACCCTGTCCACCACCGGCTATGGCGACATCGTTCCGGTCTCGGGCGTCGCCCGCGTCCTGGTCGCGGTCGAGATCATGATCGGGTTCGGGCTACTAGGGTTCCTGTTGAGCCGAGTCGCGGGTCTGGCACTTCCGGGGTCGCAGGCATCCAGCCGGGATCCGAGATGAGGGCTATCCGCCCAGCGCGATGGTGGCCCAGACCAGCACCGCGCCGACCGCCATGGTGACGAATCCGCTTGCCCACGGGTGCCTCATGCCGTGCCGCCCCAGGAAGTAACCGCCCAGAAACAACATCACCAGCGCAACGCCGTTGGAGATGCGCAGCGCTAGATGGGCTTGATCGATGAAGAGAAAGGGGAGCGCCACGGGAAACGTGGCCAGGAACACCAGAAGAAACACACCGGTGGCTGTCCGGAAATCTCGAAGCGTGAGTTGGGTCCGGTCGGAAAAGTCGGGGAGGCGCGAAAGGCGGTCCCCGATCGATTCGATTTCTGCCGGCGTCAGTGTGGCCGCGATCACCGGAGGTAGCGCTTCGAGAACCAGCTCACGGGTGCGGCGTTCATCCCGCGATTTCCGCACTTGCTTCAGCATCGCAAGGTTGCGGCCCCGTTCGGTCAGGGTGCCCAGCAGAAACATGACTGCGTCCACCAGCCCCCAGGCGATGTTACAGCCTAATGCGCCGATCAGCATGTCCCTCACCTCCGCCCGGTCTGCTGTCGCCACACTGAGCGTCCCGGTGAAGGTGAGCGCCATGATCAACCCGAAAATGACCTCGGAGACGCGATCGACCGGGGACAATGCCGAGTTGCCCGTTGCAGCGCGGGTGGAGCCGGCGAAGGCGGGCGCGACGCTGTTCATGCCGGAACGAAGTACAGCAGCAGAGCGATCATCCCGTAGACCGCGAGGAGTTGGGCGCCCTTGAACCAGTTGCCCTTCCCGTCGTTCGCCACCACCGCGCCGATGAGCACGGCAAAAAACAGAACCCCGAGCTCGACTCGCTTGAACGAAAGGTCCAGCGGCGCAGGGGCGATCACCCGGCTCAGCAGGACGAGGGCCGGAGCCACGAACAGCGCGATCTGGACGCAGCTGCCGTAGACCACGCCCATGGTCAGATCGAGCTTGTTCTTGGCCGCTGCCGCAATGGCCGAGAGGCTCTCGGCCGCGCCTCCTACGATGGCCACGATGATGATACCGATGAAGGTCTGGGACATCCCCAGGGCCTCACCAGTCCCTTCGGCTGCGCCGACCAGGATCTCGCTCATCCAGGCGGCCAGGACCGAGGCGCCGACCAGAGTCCCCAGGGCACGGGGGACTCCCCACTCGCTGCCCTGCTGATGGTCGTGATGGTCGGCCCCGGCCTTGCCGGCGAATTCCTCTCGGTGGGTCCCCAGCATGAAGACGAGATACAGGGCGTACACCCCGATCAGCATGATGGCCAGTCGGGCGTTGATGGCGTGCACCTGCGGCAGGTGCTCGGCCCCGGAGAAGACCCGCTCGAACGCGCCCGGGCCCGCCAGCATGATCACGGCCAGCAGCATCATCGAGCTATAGATGCGTGCAGCGCCGGGATTGTATTCCTGGTTGTGGTACCGCACGCCGCCCACCAGCATGGACACCCCTAGCGCGAGCAACAGGTTGGCGAGTATCGCTCCGATGATCGAGGCCCGGACCAGATCCAGCAGGCCCGCACGGAGTGCCACACCCGCAATGATCAGCTCGGGGAGGTT
>DASRIN010000173.1:0-5519 GCA_035649975.1 Gemmatimonadales bacterium | reverse complement strand
CCGCGACATTCCCCTGATTCTGGAAACTCCGCAGCAAAACTACTCCATCGCCGACGAGGATCCCTCGGCTGATCCCTACGACATCAGAATGTGTCAGCTGCTGACATCGCTGCTCTAAGAACCAGCCGGTACCGGCTCCCGCTAAGCTCCCGCCGCCCACGTTCCGATAACACTGGGCGGAGGGACCGAGGAAAGGAGCCGGAGAACCGATCATGCGCGACTGGCTGGGGTGGTATCAGCTCGGAAGGCCAAGCCGCCCGTTCCTCACGATTCTCGCCGCGGCGGGTTTGGTGGGGGCGCTGCTGCTGACGCCGTCTGTCCGGATCGGCTCCCAGCCGACCAGGCCAGGCGTGAGCCGGGTGCATCCGAGAGAGGACGCCAGGGCCAAGCCGCCGCTGATCGACAGCACCAGCTGGGAACGCGAAGTAGTGGCTCGCTATGATCACCTGCCCCTGGCCCAAATCCTCCGCCCTTCGGCTGACCCGGAGGTCGCCAACCGGGTAGCTCGTGCCATCGTCAAAGAAGCGCGGCAGCTGCAGCTCTCCCCCAGTCTCCTGACCGGGGTCCTTCTGACCGAGAACGCTCGGCTCGAGCCCGAGACCGTGAGCCACCGCGGTGCCATAGGCCTCATGCAAGTCATGCGGTTCCATGCCGGCGTGTACGACTGTGACTCCGATGACCTGCTGCAGATCGAGGCCAACATCTGCCACGGCGCCCGGGTCTTTGCCAGCTATCTCAAACGAACCAAGGATGTCCGCTTGGCGCTGCTCCGCTACAACGGATGCGTGCGCAGCAGTGCCACCCCGCGGTGCCGCCGCTATCCCTCGAAGGTTCTCCATCAGGCAGAGCGCATCCGGCATCAGCTGTTGCTGTACCTGCCACGGGAGAAGCTCGGCTCCTACCTCGCCGCACCGGAATCCTGAGAAAAAAAAGCGGCCCCAGGATCGGGGCCGCTATTTTCGCTGGCGAGTCAGCTGGCCTGAGGGGCATCACTCCCGGGCGTGGTTCCGGCTCGCGACTCGGGCTGGCCTGCCTGGCTGCCCAGGTCCTCGCGCGCCTGACGAGTGCCCCCGCGCTGGAACCGATCCCACTGATCGGTAGCCCGGCGCCTCACGTCGGAAGCGGCATCCTGCATCCGTGACCGTACCGGTGCAGCCCGATCACTGGTCAGCAAGAAAGTGGCGGCTACCCCGGCTGCAATGGCGAAGAGAGTGCCGAAGGGGCTGGAGTCGTCGCTGTCGCTCTCCTCAAAATCCCGGAAGCGCCCCCTGGCCCTCTTCAACCGTTCCCCAACCTCTTCCCACTCCTCGCCGGCGTCTTCCCGAAGCCGGGCGAGTCTTTCCCGGGCCCGCTTTCGTGCCTTGCTTCCAGCCTCCTGAACCTCCTCCAGGCCCTCACCCACACCTTCGCTCAGAGCGGCCAGCCGCTTCTTCAGCAGCTTGCGAGTCTTGCTCCCGGGCTGCGGTGCGGCCAGCAAGCCGATGCCCACACCCAGGAGGGTGGCCATCAGCAAGGACCCAGTTCCGGAGCGTTGGCCGCGGATGACGAACTCGGGATCGACCTGGTCACTCGTTCTGCGTTGCTGCGATATCATGCGCCCTCCAATCGCCGCCGGCAGGGGGCGAGCGTTGACTGAATGGGATGTACGGCAAGTTTTCGGATCTGCCGGTCCGAAGCCGCCGGAGTCACACTAATAGATACGCCTGGCCAGCGAAACGTCTTGCATTACACAGGCGGCCGTCGAAAAACGCAGCATTTTGCACTCGCTCCCAACACCCCGTCTGCACCGGCGCGGCGCCGAGACCGAGTGGCCTCGGCCTGACTCCGGCACGCAACCCGCTGCTGTCCATCAGCTTACCCTGGTTGACCTAATTGGGAAAGACCCGGCATGCTCTCCCGGCCTAATAAGCACGGATCTGGCACCCTGGCCCGTGCCCCACTAGCGGCAGGCGCCGCTTCCTTCGGACCAGGGGCTCGGTAGTTCCGGGCCCGCGAACCACAGAGCTGATCATGTATCTCGTCGAGCTGCGGCCAGGCAAAGAGGAGCTTTATCGGTCCAGTGATGAACTTGCCCTGGCCATTCGGAACGGTGAGGTGGACGCGCGCTCGCGGGTCTACCATCGGGCAACCGCCAAGTGGATCTCGATCACCCTCCATCCTCAGTACAAGGCCATTGTAGCAGCGGCCAAAGAGGAGCCCCGCCCTGCCCGGCGAGGCTGGAGCATCCTGGGTGGGTCCTCGGAGCACCCGAGCCAGGGTCCAGAGGCCAATGGTGCCGGCAACGGGCCCAATCTGATGCACCGGTGGCGCCGCCCACTCGCCCTTGGCATTTCGGCCGTGCTTTTCATGTCCGGAGTCCAGATGGCATTCAGCGGCCCGCGCCCACCCTGGAGCGGTCGGGCTCACCGCGTCGCCTCGGTGGGAGCGCGGAGTAGTGGCGACAGAGCGCGAGAGTCTGCCCGACCCGAGAGGATCGCTCCCGCAGCTGCTCAGCCGGCGATCGTGTCGAGCCTGCCCACCCTGGTCTCGCTGGCCAGTAACAACGCGACCTGGAACCCGGCTGAGCCTGGCCCGGACAGCAAGACAGCTCTTGCTATCCCCAAGGCGCCCCGGCTGCGCTCGAAGTCGCTCAGGGAGGCTCTCACTCCAAAGGCTGTCAAGACAGCGGACCAGAACTCACTGGAATCCCTCCTGGCGCGCTATGAGGCCGCTCGTGACTCGGCCCGCAGCCGGCTTCAGGGCGGCCTGAGGGTAGCGCGGTTGAACCGGTTATTTGCTCACTCTCGTCTGACGCCGGATGGCGGAGTCACGGATACCCGGATGAGCTTGGCCGGGGCTGCGAACTTCATTCGGGTGTACCGGCAGCAGCAAGCGCTGATCGAGCGGGCCTATCAGGACACGGTGACCGCGCTGGCGAAGCAGCAATCCTGGTCCCCGAAGAAGGTACGCACCTGGTATGCTCGGACCGAAAAGAAGGAGTCACCGACGCTGGACCTGATCAGTGGGTCGTTGTTCGCCAGTATTGACAGCGTATTCGGCGTGCTGGATCAGGAGGCGGGCGCCTACAAGCTTCGGGGAACCGCAATCGCGTTCGAAGATCCGGCCGCGAGTCAGACCTACGGGTACCTGCGCCGCCGGATCAAAGAACAGATCGACGCCGCCATTGCCGCAGGCGGAGCGATCTCTCCCGGACCGGCCGGACTCCTGCTGCAAGCAATCGGAACCAGCTCGTTACCCCGGGAGACGTGAGGCCAAGAGCTCGTCCCGCACAATCCGCCCTGGAATCTCTGCCATCGCCCGTTCGGCTAGCGCCCGCTGGTCACGGGCGATGAGTGCATTCAGCGCCTCGCGCGGAGATACCCCCGTTCGCCGAGGGCCGTGGTGGTCGGTGGCCAGCAAGTCCATCAGGCCCAGGGCGACCATCTGCCAGGCGAGCTGCTCCGAGCCGGGGCTCGATCGCTCATAGTGGCCCGTGAGGCTGCCTACGTTGACCTGGAGCAGGGCCCCCAGCTCCTGCCATCGGCGCATAACCTCGACCGGCTCGTGACCGTCGAGATAGCTATACCGCTCGGCGTGAGCGATGACGATGGAGCGGCCCGCATCGAGAACCTCACGAATCACGTCATTGTGGTTGCCTTGGAGATCAAACCCGAACTCCACCAGCAAGTACCTCCCCGGCAAACCGACGTCCGGTCTGCGGACGACCCGCCGCACAGCCGCTGCGTCGGGTGCCCAGATTTCCTGGCCCAGGTACAGCGTGGGAAGGCCGTTCCGACTCTCGCAGGCGTGGAGCAACTGTTCGAATGCTCTCCGCTGACCATCGAGCTCCCGCTGTACCGCGGCGTCGGTAGGTAGATGAGGCACGAGCAGATGCGGCGTCGTCACCACCACGGTAACGCCTTCGCTGCTGAGCTCGGTGAGCGCCTGGAGCGACTCCTCGACCGTGCGGGTCCCGTCGTCGACTCCGGGGACCAGGTGGCTGTGCAGGTCGATGATTTGGGGTGCAGCTGATTCAGGCGCCATGGTTCTAAGGTAGACCGTCCTCCACTATGATCCTACATCCCCACCAGGAGCCAGGTACCGCCGTGAACACTGCCCGTCGCACCCATGGGTTTCGCGAGTCGGTCATCCGGGGAATGACCCGGCTTGCCCGCGAGCACCGCTCGATCAATCTCGCCCAGGGATTCCCCAATTTCCCGGCTCCCGAGCTTCTGAAGGAGGCCGCGCGCCGGGCGATTCAGGAAGACATCAATCAGTATGCCATCACCTGGGGCGCCCAGCGGCTGCGGGAAGCGCTGGCCCGCAAGTACAGTCGTTGGTATGGGCTGGAATCCGATCCCGATCGGGAGATCACGGTTACCTGCGTCGCGACTGAGGCGATGATCTCTGCACTGTTAGCGCTGGTGAATCCAGGTGACGAGGTGATCGTGTTCGAGCCGTTTTACGAGAACTACGGCCCTGACACAATCCTGGCGGATGCGACACCGGTTTACGTGCCGCTGGCGCCGGGGACCGGCCTGGACCTGGAGCGACTTCGTTCGGCGTTTTCGGCTCGGACCCGGGCTGTCGTGGTCAACACGCCCAGTAATCCGGCGGGCAGAGTCTTGAGTCGCACCGAGCTCGAGGCCATCCGCGACCTCTGCGTCCGCTACGATGCGCTGGCCATCACCGATGAGATCTACGAGCACATCCGGTTCGAAGGAGCCCATATTCCTATCGCAACCCTGCCGGATATGCGGTCGCGGACCGTTACTATCAGCGGAGCTTCGAAAACATTCAGTGTCACCGGTTGGCGGATAGGGTGGATCGTCGCTCCAGCGGAGCTGACGGATGCCATCCGGAAGGTGCATGATTTTTTAACCGTGGGCGCACCCGCACCCCTGCAGGAAGCCGTGGCCGTCGCTCTGGATGAGCTGGAGCCGGAGTTCTACACCAATCTTGCCCGCGAGTACCAGGCCAGGCGGGATCTGCTGCATGGTGCGCTGGTCGAATCGGGCTTTATCTGCACCCCGCCGGAGGGCGCGTACTACATCCTCACGGACTTTACCTCCGTGGCCGCGCGGCTGGGTCTCAAGGGAGTTTCGGACACCGAGTTCGCCGTCTGGCTTTCGCGGGAAGTCGGTGTGACCCCGGTGCCGGGATCGAGTTTCTACAACCGTGGGGGAGGCTCGCAGGTCCGCTTCGTGTTCTGCAAGACTGATGATGTTCTGGTGGAGGCTGCCCAGCGGCTCCGCGCGCTCTCGGCCCGCTCCCCTGGCTCAGGGCAGCGTCCCTTGGAGCCCGCTGCTCGCAGCGGGCTGCAGCGCTAGATGGAACCCGTCACCGAGTCCGACTCCACTCGCCCCCTGGCGGTGGTCACCGGCGCAACCGCCGGGATCGGCCGGGAATTTTGCGAGCAGCTCGCGGCCCGGCAGCACGATCTGCTGGTGGTGGCCCGCGATGGCAACCGACTGGAAGCGCTGCGGAAAGGTCTGGAGTCCCGCCATGGTGTAACGGTGGATGTTTTTCCCGCCGACCTG
>DASRIN010000172.1:0-2047 GCA_035649975.1 Gemmatimonadales bacterium | reverse complement strand
GATCGGTTTGTCGGGATAGCCTTGCTGAGCTGAAGCCGGCAAAGCTGAAACCGTGAAGGCGCAAGCGGCCGCGAGTGAAAGGACGGTACGGCGTGTCATGGTTATCATTCCGGGCACTTTTTCCTCCTGGCGGTCTGATTTTTCATTGGTCACAGGGCCCTTTTTTCGCGGCCCCGCAGCTCGTCAGCTGGTTCGAGGCTGGGTCATTCGGCTGTGGCATTGATCGGGTTCGGCATGGAGAGGATTCCCTCGGCGATCAGGGTCGCGATTTCCTCTTCGTTCATGCCAGCGTCCAGGGCGATATCCATCCCGTGCTCACCCGCTCGCGGCGGCTGCCGCCACAATCCGGGCCGTCCGCCGGGCAGCGATACCGGCAGTGCCGGCAGTCCTGCCACCGCGATCGAAGGCTTGCCACCGGGTGCTCCCTCTGATCCGGCCAGTTCGATCGGCAGGAGACCACCCGAGGCCAGCAGGTGGGGGTCGTCGAACAGGTCAGCCGGTTTCGCGATGGGAGCGAAGGGAAGTCCCAGTGCCTCGCAGCGCGCCATCAACTCAGCCTTTGCCAGAGAGCTGAAAATCGCCGCCACACGTGGCAGGAAGCGCGGCCGTCCTTCTGCACGCTGCGTTTGGGTAGCGAGTGTCGGATCGGTCAATAGATCGGCGAGACCGAACGCCTCACAGAAACCCCGCCACTGGGTTTCCGTGACAACTCCGACAAAGACCTGAGCCCCTGGCTCAGCGGTGTCGAAGACGTCGTAGATCGGCCAGGTCCGGGTCTGGGTCTTCTCGGCCATCGATGGCGGATCGCGCCCATCGATCGCGGCGCGGGCCATGTGTTGGGCGACCAGCACCATGTTGGTCTCGAACAGGCCAGATTGCACGAGCCCGCCGCGTCCGGTCGTTTCACGCTCCCGCAAGGCAGCCAGTATGGCGACCGAGGCGAACAGGCCTCCCATGATATCGTTCACTGACGAACCGGCCCGCAGCGGCTGGCCCGGCGGGCCCGTCATATAGGCAAGGCCACCCATCATCTGGACCACCTCGTCCAGGGCCGTGCGGTGTTCGTAGGGCCCGGGCAGGAACCCCTTGCAGGAGCAGTAGACGAGGCGTGGATTGAGCTCAAGCATCGCGGCGTGACCCAGGCCAAGCTTGTCCATCGCGCCGGGACGGAAATTCTCGATCAGCACATCCGCGTCGGCGATGAGCCGGCGGACCAGCGCGAGCCCCGACGGCCGTTTCACATCAATGCAGAGGCTGCGCTTGTTACGGTTGAAGGTGCTGAAGAAGCCGACAGCCGGGCCTGACAGGCGACGCGTGTTGTCACCGCCAGGGGCGGGTTCGATTTTCACCACGTCGGCCCCGAGGTCAGCCAGCACCATGCCACAGCTCGGTCCCATGACCATGTGACTGAATTCAATGACGCGGAGACCGGCCAAGGGTGCTGGCAGTGGCGCGTCGGCGGCGGGAGGTAAGATATCATTGGGCATACTATTGAAACTTTCAATTTGTCGCAGGGGAAGGGGCGTAGGCATGCCGGTAGGTGCGAGGAACCCCGGCCCTGGCGACCCGGCCATGCAGTTGTTCGTTCGGCAGTCCGGCGCTGAGCGTCTCGCGCGCGGCAAGCAGTGAATCAAGGTCGATCCCGGTATCGAAGCCTTCCGATTCCAGCAGGTAGACGAGATCTTCGGTAGAGGCGTTGCCGACAGAGCCAGGTGCATAGGGACAGCCGCCAAGGCCGCCCAACGCTGCGTCGAAGCCACGCACATCCTCCTCGAGTGCCGCTAGAACGTTGGCGAGTGCCAAACCGAGCGTGTCGTGCAGATGCAAATTGCCGAATCGTTCGACGCCGATTTCTGAACGCACCGCCCGCACGAGCCGGCGGATCTGGGATGGCGTGCCGTACCCCAGCGTATCCGCCAGGGCGACCGCGTCCACACCCGCTTCCACCAGGGCCGTCGCCAGGGACAGCACCTCGTTTTCCGGCACCAAGCCTTGGAGCGAGCATCCAAAGGCGGTCGATATGCCGGCCTCGATGCGGGGTGCGTTG
>DASRIN010000171.1:0-2674 GCA_035649975.1 Gemmatimonadales bacterium | reverse complement strand
ATAATCGGGCAAAACCGCTCCGATAGTCGCATCGATCGAAAGCTTTCCCTGCTCCAGCAGCTGCTCGATGGCCACTGCGGTGAAGATTTTGCTGACCGAGGCCAGCTCGAATGTGCTGTCGATCGCGGTGCCATAGCCCCGGTGCATCAGCACCACATCGCCCCGGGTGATCAGCACCACTCCGCTGAACGATCCCGCGGCTGCGAGCTGTTCCGCCAGCCCGGCGACGCGGTCAGCGAGGGCGCTGGATGACTCGACTCGCTCAACCATGTTCCAATCGGGGGGCTCGACGAACGGGATCAGCGAGACTCCGGTCACTTTCTTGGGCGGCACCGAATCGATCTCGACGAACAGCATCCCCCACCCACGGGTCAGGGTCTCTTTGACCGTGACCACAATCATCCCGCTTTGCGAGCTGTCGATCCGGGACAGCTCGAACCCGCCATACTCCCGTCGCCACCCCATCACGCCTCCCGCCCGTTCCGCGGCCGATCGACGCGCCAGCGCGGCGGGCTCGTAGAGCTGCGCAATCGTCCCGGCGATCCGGGCCGAATCTCCGAAGTTGTACGCCATGAGCCAGGAGCCGAGGGCGCGACCTGCCGGTGTCTCCGGCACCACATGCCCCGGCGTCATTGCCGGGCCCGCGCATGCGATGCCCAGAACCGCGAGTGCTACCATCCGAACAACCGGCATCAGGGCGCCTCCGCCAGCGTCCGCTGGTCCAGGCGTGACGCGCCGAGCCCGGCGACCAGCAGCTTTGCCAGGCTGCGCACCTCGCGATGCAGCCTGGCCCTGCCGCCCAGCTCCTCGGTGCTCCGGTAGTACGGAAGAAACGCGTTGGTCGCCGCGAGCAGAGTCCGCGCCAGCCCCCGCTCCCCGCCCAGCTCATCCACCACCGGTCCGAAGATGCGGGCCTCCTGGCGAAGCTGGCCCTCCCGCTGGGCCAGCAGCGCCGGCCGGATGGCCGCGAGCATCTCATGGAGACTCTCTCCGTAGGGCTGGAAGCGCTCGAAGCGGTCGAGCACCCGCGTGACCAGCATGTCCTCCAGCCGCTCGGCCGCGGGCCGAGGCTCCGCCGCGATCTTCCGCAGCAGGTCGAAGGTGGCTTCGATGTGGCGGTTGATGACCGAGAGGATCACCTCTTCCTTGCTCCGGAAGGAGAGATAGATCGTTCCCTTCCCGACGTTCGCCTCCCGGGCGATGTCGTCCACCGTCATCCGCCGGTACCCGTACCGGGCCAGCAGGCGATCGGCGGCGGCGGTGATGTCGGCAGCTGACATGCACCCAACCCGGTGAAAGTGACCAATGACCGAAATCGTTATTTAGTCATATTTGCCTCTGAACGCAAGACCTCAATCTCCAGCAGTACGAAAAATGCCCCGCCGAGTGGGCGGGGCATTTGCTTCTCTTTGCGTCTTTGCGCCCTTGCGCTTACCGCGTCAGCAACTGCCTCCGCAATTGTGCCAGCTTGCGCCGTACCGAGCCGTCCAGCACCCGGTCTCCCACCCGGACGATGGCGCCGCCCAGGATCTCGGGATCGACCAGAAAGGTCGGGACGACCTCCTTGCCCAGCGCTTTGCCGAGTGCCGCGCCGATCTGGGCCTGCAGCGCCGGGTCGGGCGTCCGCGCCAGTGTGATTCCGGCGCGCACCCGGTTGTGCTTCACGTCGACCAGCCCGGCATACTGCAGCGCGATCTCACCGAGCAGGAGCTGCCTGCCCCGCTTGACCACCGCCTTCAGGAAATGCACCAGCTCGTCCGGCGCGCCCGGGATCGCGGCGGCCAGAAGCTCGCCCTTGCGCTGCTTGGTCACCTTGGGCGACATCAGCACCGCCTGGGCCTCGGGCGACGAGTCCACCGCCGCCGACAGGGCATCGAGCAGCCGGGCGTATTCCTCCGTCCGGTTGCTCGTCTCGCCCAGGGTAAAGAGCACCTCGGCGTAGTTCCGGGCGATGGTGGGCGCTCTCAATGGGTCTCCACTTTTCCCAGATAATCGAGCACGATCTGCTTGTCGGCGTCGGTGTCGAGCCGCTTGCCGATCACCTTGGCCGCGGCACCGATCGCCAGATCCACCGCCTCCCGGCGCAGCTCGGAAATCGCCTTGTCCCGCTCGGCCACGATGTCCCGCCGGGCCCGCTCGACCAGGGCGTCCTGCTCCGCCTTCACCTTGTCCACCGCGGCGGCGCGCTCCTTCTCCAGGGCAGCCTTCGCCTCGGCGATCATCGTCTGCGCCGACGCCCGCCCTTCCGCCTGCAGGGCCTGCGCGGCGAGCAGCGCGGTCTTGGCCTCGCCGTTGAGCCGCTCGGCGTCGGCCAGCTGCGCCTTGATCTTCTGCTCCCGCTCCTCGGTCGCCTTGAGGATCCCCGGCCAGGCGTACTTCCAGAGCACCCCCAGCAGGATGATGAACACCACCAGGGTCCAGAAGAAGAGCCCGAAGTTCACCTCGAACGGCGAGGTGGGCCCGGCCTCCGCAGCAGCGCCGTGTTCCTGCAGCGCAAACAACAGTCCGATATGCATGCTCTTCCTTTGCGTCGGTCCTACTTTGCGTCCTTGCGTCCTTGCGTCTTTGCGTCGGCTCACTTGATGAGTTTGAAGAGCAGAGCGAAGACCATCGCAATGATCGTCGCGCCCTCGAGCAGCACCGCGAAGAGCAGCGCCGCGCCGCGGATCTCGCC
>DASRIN010000170.1:0-3639 GCA_035649975.1 Gemmatimonadales bacterium | reverse complement strand
GGATCAGCCGGTCTCCCACATGGACGTCGCCCCGCGCCGGGAGATAGCTCGTCTCCCTCCGGCGCAGGAATCCGCTTCCTCTCCCGGTGAGCTCGAGTACGCCGAGCATCAACCGGTGGCCGCGGCCACGGAGCTCTTGATGCGGTGCAGGATAGCGGTCAGTCCCTGGGTGCGGGTCATGCCGAGCGTCTCACTGAGTCCCAATTGGTCGAGCAGGTCCATCGGGAGCTGCGCGACCGCATCCGGACTCGCACCCTCGAGGGTGCGGGCCAGCAGCGACACAAAGCCTCGCACCGTTGGCGCTTCCCGGGGAATGTCGGCATAGAGGTGGACCCGTCCCTGATCTACTTCGACAAAGAGGTATACGGTGGTCTGGCACTCATCGACCCGGTTGTGGCCCAGCTCCTTCTCGGCCTCGAACCGAGCAGGTAAGGGCGGAAGCTTGTTGGAGTAATCGAGGAGGGTCTGGAGCCGGGTTTGGCGGTCCACCGCCTTGAAGCGGGGAATGAGATTGTCCAGGCTCGGCATTGCGTACTCGTCGAGAGTGTTCTCCTAAGAAGCTGGCACAGTCCTGCCGCTTAGGCTATCCCTCCTTTCCTCCTGCTGCAGGATCTGCCGTTTCCGCTCGACTCCCCACCGGTAGCCGCCCAGCTCGCCCGACTCCCGAACTGCCCGGTGGCAAGGGATGACCAGTGCCAGGCGATTGCTGGCGCAGGCGCGAGCCACTGCCCGAGCAGCCGCGGGCTTTCCGAGCTCGCGGGCGATGACCTGATAGGACCGGGTCTCGCCGGGAGGAATGCGGCGCAAGGCCTCCCACACCTGCCACTGGAAGGCGGTGCCCTGTACATCCAGCGGGAGCGCCTTCTCCTCGCCTCCTGATATCTGATTCATCACCTGGCTGGCGTACTCCTTCAGCTCGCCGTCAGTCGCTTCCACGACGGCCGCGGGATACTCCTGCCGAAGTGAGGCCTCCAGGCCAGATGCATCGTCGCCCAGCATCACCGCACAAAGCCCCCGGTCGGTAGCCGCGACCAGCACCTGACCCAGGGCGTTTGGGACCACAGCGTACCTGATATGCATCCCGCGGCCGCCCTTCCGGTAACGTCCTGGGGTCATGCCCAGTCGCGCCCGCGCGTGCTCGTACGCCCGGCTGCCGGAACCGTACCCGGCCTCGTAGGTCGCCCGGCTCACCGTATCGCCGTTCTTAAGCCGCGACTTCATCCGCTCCAGCCGGCGCGCACTGGCGTAGGTCTTGGGGCTGACCCCAACCAGGCGCTTGAAGGTGCGCTGAAGATGATAGGGACTCATTTTCGCGATCTCGCCCAGCCGCTCCAGGGTGACTTTTTCGTCCGGATGGCGGTCGATGTATTCCCGCACCGTGAGGACCCGGCGTGCGGCAGAGGTCTGGCCGTTCCGGGGCTCGCAACGCCGGCAGGCGCGATATCCGGCGGCCTCGGCGCCGTCCGGCGTATCGAAGAAGCTGACCCGGGCCCGCAACGGGCGGCGGGAGGGACAGGAAGGCCGGCAGTAGATCCCGGTCGAGGCGACGGCGTATACGAACTCCCCGTCCTGGAGGGAGTTCCGGGTCAGGACCGCCTCCCACTTTGCCTCGTCAGCAACCTGTATCACTGTGTCCTGGTTTAGCATAGGCGATTTTGGCAATAGCTCACCGACGTGCAACCCCATTGTACACAATGATGTTAGCATCGCCGCTCAGGGAGCACTACCCGGTTCTTGCGCTCGAAGTTACGGAGCGGAACCGGGTTACCCCGGAGCGCGTTACCACTCCATGGGCAGCAGCGCTCGCGGAGCGGCGGATTCCGCCGTATATCATAGGCAGAGCTTCATGAACAACCTACCCGGACGGGTACGCGACCCATGACCGCCATATCCACCACCCGTCCAATTGATCGCTATGCCATCGCGAAGAGTCTGGAGGAGGCAAGGGCTCGCACCTTCCTGCTCCTGGAGCCCCTGAGTGATGAGGAGCTGCGGACTCAGCACGATCCGCTGATGAGTCCCATCCTCTGGGATCTCGGACACATCGCGCACTTCGAGGAGCTCTGGCTGACTCACAACCTCGATGGTCCCATCGAGTTCGTGGAGATGCCCGGCCTCTTCAATCCGTTCGAGCATCCCCGGAGTGAGCGGGGCACGCTTCCCCTGCCCGACCTGGTTCATTGCAGCGAAGTCATGGCCGAGATCCGCCGGCGGGTGCTCGACCGTTTGTCCCAGGCGGACCTCGATTCCAGCAACCCGTTGCTCCGCGACGGGTACGTATATCAGATGGTGCTGCAGCACGAATACCAGCACAACGAGACCATTCTCCAGACCCTGCAGCTGAAACAGGGAGCGCCCTACCGGCCCAGCCGGCGGTTCGAGATCCCACCGGCTCGAACGGCCGGCGGTGAGAGTCACCCGATGACGCTCTTTCCCGGTGGCGTGGTGGAGATCGGATCCGACGACCGGTCCGCTGCCTACGACAATGAACGTAGCCGCCACCCGGCTCTCCTGGAGCCGTTCTGGATCGATGTGAACCCGGTGACCAACGGGGAGTTCGAGCGCTTCATCGAGGCCGGCGGTTACCGCACCCGGGAATACTGGTCCGACGCCGGGTGGGCCTGGCTTCAGGAATCCGGAGCCCAGGCACCGAAGTATTGGACCCGGCTCGACGGCACTTGGATCGCCCGGAGCATGGATCGAAGCGGTCCGGTCGAGCCCGATCACCCGGTCTCTCATGTGTGCTACTACGAGGCTGAGGCCTATGCTCGTTTTGCGGGCAAGCGCCTTCCCACCGAGTTGGAGTGGGAAGCAGCGGCGTCCTGGGACCCGGCAACCGGCTCCAAGCGGACCTATCCCTGGGGCGAGGAGCTGCCGACACCGGACCTCGCCAACCTCGATCAACTGAGCTTCGGGACCGCCCCTCTCGGGGCTTATCCGCTGAACGTCTCTCCCATTGGGTGCTACGGTATGCTGGGAGACGTCTGGGAATGGACCTCGAGCGATTTCCAGCCCTACCCTGGTTTCGAGAGCTTCCCATACCAGGAGTACTCGGAGGTGTTCTTCGGGAGCGCTTACAAGGTCCTGCGGGGAGGCTCCTGGGCCACCCGCCCGGGTGCCGTTCGCAACACTTTCCGCAACTGGGACTTCCCCATTCGCCGCCAGATTTTCAGCGGCTTCCGGTGTGCCCGCAATGGCTGAAAACGCAACCACTCCCTGGACTAGTGGCTCCGTCGCGGCCTACCGGCGGCCGGATCCCCGTATGCTGGCCGAGGTCGCCGCCGGATTGGCCGCGCCTCAGAAGGAGCTGCCGCCCAAGTATTTCTACGATCATCGCGGCTCCGAGCTGTTCGAGGAGATCACCCGGCTGCCGGAGTACTACCCCACCCGAACCGAGCGCGCCTTGCTCCAGGAGTGGATGCCGCGGCTGATTGCCGAGCTCGGAACCCGCTCTCTGATCGAGCTCGGGGCCGGCAGCGCCGAGAAGAGCCGGATCATCCTGAGCGCCATGCGCTCCGCCGGCACCGCCAATCTGTACGTGCCCATCGACGTGAGCGCGAGCTTTCTCACCGAGACCGCAAGCCGCCTTCGTCGCGAGTACTCCGGTCTGACCGTCGAGCCGGTGGTGGCCGATATCGC
>DASRIN010000169.1:0-4496 GCA_035649975.1 Gemmatimonadales bacterium | reverse complement strand
GCCAGCCGCGGCTCACCTCCCAGGCGAGTATCAGCCCAGGCAGCACCAGCCAACGCGGATCCGGGTCCCGCGATCCTATAGTGCCAGCCAAGAGGACGGTGATGATCCCGGCCAGTAGGAGCGTACCGGGCCGGCGAAGCGGGTCCAGCCAGGTGCGATGCACATCGCGGCCCAGCAGCAAGAGCGCGCCGAAGCCGAGCAGCAATTCCATGAGTGACCTCGAGGTCATGAGAAGGAACGCCGAGACGCTGGCCGGAATCGCGGCAGCCAACGTCCGACCTCGGCCGTGTACCGCTCATAGCTCGCGCCGAAGCGGCCACGTAAATAGGGCTCCTCGTGCCCGATGACGAACAGGTTGACCGCTGTAAACCAGATGACCCAGTACCAGAACAGCGGCCGCGACCAGGTTAGCAGCAACTCGCCAAAAATGATCAGCGTGACGCTCAGATACATCGGGTTCCGCACGTAGCGGTACAGCCCC
The DNA here is from genome assembly GCA_035649975.1 of Gemmatimonadales bacterium. Classification (GTDB taxonomy): domain Bacteria; phylum Gemmatimonadota; class Gemmatimonadetes; order Gemmatimonadales; family GWC2-71-9; genus CAVVWJ01. The sequence goes on along the minus strand of DASRIN010000169.1, from coordinate 4,015 downwards.
CGTACCACCAGCTCCCTCGGCGGATCGGCGGGCGACAGCGTGCCTCGCCCGCTGCGGGCGAACTCCCAGATGCAGCTCCCGAGGAGCACCACACCCATCGCGATGCAGACAACGCCAAGCCAGTGGAGCGGGTGGTGCGGATCGAGCCGCACCTGCCCCAGCCCGAAGTAGCGCCAGGGCAGGTAGCCCGCAAAGAACCCGGGCAGCAGCACCGTCCAGAGCAGGCTCCGTAGAGCCAACGACAGTGCAGACCAGCCGGAAGCGTTGGTCATCGAGTCGCGAGGACCTCCTCCAGGGCACCCAGCCGTTCGGTCCAGTACCGCTTCATGCGAGCCGCCGAGTCCCCGTCAGGGAGTTTGCCGTGCTGCACCGCGACCTGGCTCTTGCCGGTGCCGGTGCGGAGGAATCCGACCACGAGGAGTGTCTGATCGGGCCAAGTGATCCGCATCGACTTCCGCCGGGTGGCGGTCCGAACCGTCAGGCCCACTCCGGGCAGCCAGCGGTCGCGGATCCGCTGGTCATGGAATGCGCGATAAAGCCGCTCCAAGGGCACCGCGAAGGTCTTGCTCTTGTTGGCCTCGTAGGTACCGTCGCGCCGCTGCCCCACGGCGCGGAGTCCCTTGATCCGCTCGTAACCGACGGTGACGGTCTGGGCCCACCACCCCTCGGTCTTGTACCTGTCCTGCACGTACTTCGCGATCTCCCGGTGAGACCAGGTGTACGCCTTGGCGCGGTCGAGAGCCTTGACCCAGCGCTCCCAAGTGCAGCCGGTGCGCTGCTTAAGAATGGCATCGCTCCTGCCGGCGATCCGAGCGTACTCGGAGGGCGCAGGAGTTCTGTTTGATGTTGAGGTGGGACGTGGCTTCTGTTGCAGCAGGTGGGAACGGGCGGTGGTGTAGGCTTCGCCGGTCTTCTGCATGCGCCCGCGGACCAGGCGCTTGAAGTCTTTATTGGCAGGCATTGATGGGTTCCTTTGGTCAGGCCACGGCGACCCGCTCCCCAGCAACGACGCCTGTGGCGATCCAAAGGATTCAGCAGCGATCCGGGAGTGTGCCCCCCTTTGCCTCGCGAGGACCCTGGCTGGGGCAGGGCCGAAGAGGTTGGGCGTGGATCAACGCCGTTGTCGTAATTCTGTAGCGAGGATTTGGTGGAGGCAAGGGGAGGCGGAGGGCCGGAGTGACTCACCTGTCATAGGGCTTCGATGATCGCGGCGCGTCAGGCAGTTGCTGGTCCAGCGACTGCCGATACCGGATGCAGCCCCGCAGGAACTCGGGCCAGGTGGGCACCGTGGGCAGCGGGTCCTGCTTCTCTGGCAGCAGCCGCCAGAGCGCCGGATGATGCCAGCAGAGCTCGTGGCCGCTGCTGTCGCGGTGGGCCCGGATGCCGCGCCGGAGTTTGCGGACTTCTTCGATCAGCTGCTCACGGGAGAGCCCGGCGAGATCTTCGTCCATAGTCGCTAATCGCTACTCGCGAGTCGCGAGTACTGCTCCCACGGATCCGCACCGGAGCCGGGCTCCGGTAGGGCGACGAGATAGCTGATCAGACGCCGGATCCGGGCGTTCTCCATCTCGAAGACATCGCAGTACACCGCGTTAAGGACGCCACCCTTCTTCCAGGCGGCGCGTACCGTGCCTTCGGCGACAACCACGTCGTTCTCCTCGACCAGTCGGGTGATCGTCACGATCGGCTTCCCGGTGAAGGCGTCGTTCTCGATCTCCCGGTCGAAGGCGGGCTTACCGGTCAGATGGAAGGTGCCCGGCATCAGCCATTCGACATCGTCGGTCAGGCAAGCGAGGATCTGAGCGTGGTCGCCCTGGTTGAAGCCGTCGATGTACTGCTCGACCGTCTGCTTGTTGCGGCTCATCGATTGCCAGGTTGAGGAAGGGAGGGTGGCGCCCGTACTATGAACGCAAGGCCAGCGCCGGTCAACGGGAGAGTCCCGTATCATTGTGAGCGAGCCGGGCGAGCGAGCAGTCCAGACTTCTTAGCGGAGTGCCGACTCACAGCCCCAGGCATTAAACTGCATCCAGAGGCCGGGATAGAATCGACACCATCGCAGCAGTGCTGAAGGAGGACCATGAGAATCGGAATCATCGGGGCGGGGCAGATCGGGGGCAATCTGGCTCGTCGTCTCACCCAGCTGGGTCACGAGGTGTCGATTGCCAACTCGCGCGGACCCGAGTCGCTGGCGGGGCTGGCCAAGGAGACCGGGGCCAAACCGGTCGCCGTCCGCCAGGCGGCCCGCGGGGGGGACGTGGTTATCGTCACGATTCCGATGAAGAACATTCCCCAGCTGGCCGGGATCTTCGAGGGCGTGCCCAATCACGTGGTCGTGGTGGATACCGGCAACTACTATCCTCGGCAACGCGACGGCCGGATCGGCGAGATCGAGGAGTGGACTACCGAGAGCCGTTGGGTGGCCAACCAGCTGGGTCGGTCCGTGGTCAAGGCGTTCAACAATATTTATGCGAAGCATCTGCTGGAGCTGGGGAAGCCGAAGGGCACGCCCGGGCGCATTGCCCTGCCGGTGGCGGGCGACGACCGCCGGGCCAAGGAGGTCGTCATCCGGCTGCTGGACCAGCTCGGCTTCGACGGCGTGGACGCAGGCAGCCTAGACGAGTCCTGGCGGCAGCAGCCGAATACGCCAGTCTACGGCACCGACGGTGATGCCGAGGGCGTTCGAAAGGGACTCAAGGAGGCCAGCCGCCAGCGCAGCGATGCGTTCAGGGGGAAAGAGAAGGCGGGAAGACGATAAGATCTCACTGCAATAGAGGAGACCGATCATGATTAAAGCAGGCGCCATCATTCCCTGTCTCTGGTTTGACAAGCAGGCCGAAGAGGCCGCCCGGTTCTATACCGGCATCTTCAAGAACTCCAAGATCGGGACCATCACCCGTTACACCGAGGTGGGTCAGGAGGTGACCGGTGGCAAGCCGGGATCGGTGATGACGGTCGAGTTCGAGCTCAACGGCCAGACATTCACCGCACTGAATGGAGGCCCGCACTTCAAGTTCAACGAGGCGATCTCCTTTCAGATCATGTGCCAGACGCAGGAGGAAATCGACCACTACTGGAACAAGCTCTCCCAGGGTGGCGATCCGAATGCCCAGCAGTGCGGCTGGCTCAAGGACAAGTTCGGCCTGTCCTGGCAGGTGGTGCCGATCCCTCTACTCGAGATGATCAAGGATTCCGACAAGGAGAAGTCGAACCGGGCCATGCAGGCGATGCTCAAGATGAAAAAGTTCGACATCGCAGCGCTGCAGCGGGCGTACGAGGGCAGGGAGCCGGCAGGAGCAGGACGGTAAGGCAGTAAGCAGGTAAGACGGTGGGTGGGTAAGCGGGAAGGGTCGTAAGCGCGTCATTTCGAGCGTAGCGAGGAATCGAGGCTCGACGATTCCTCGCTTCGTTCCGAATGATGCGCTCGGCCCATTTAGCCGCTTCCAGTCAACAAGCTACGGGATAGCTAGCCGAATCTGCACGAAAGTGACAACTGGCAGCTCGCCGGCAGGCCTGAATGTGAGCAGCGCCTGCACCGAATCCCTTATGAACGTCCCCGGGCTGGGCTGAGGGTACTGCGACCCCGTCGCTGCCGCCGACACTACTACTGTGACGGTATCTGGATTGGGCTCCGATCCCGCCGCGAACTGGGTGGTTGTAAGCCGGAACTCCGCTTCCTCTCTCACCTCCCAGGGGAATTGGTTGCAATTACAGTTGCGCAGCGCCCGAAAACTGATGTGAACGTCCGTGAGGGGGCGGTTAGTGGTGTCGAGGACCTGCCCGGCCAGAACGGCACAAGCCTGAACTGCGAACTCCCCGTTGCTTATAGGGCAAACCGGCGGCCCGTCTTCGGACGGGTCACTGCATCCCAAAGCGAGTACCAATGATGCCAGCAGTAGCCGTGCGAGCACGCTCCCATACTCCTGTTCTAGGATACTTCATTTTGCCGAAAGCTCTCTCCGATCTCTACCGTGGCACGCGCTGCCGCAACTCATCGAACCAGTTCAGCACGACCGCG